>JAHDGN010000183.1 GCA_020627645.1 Akkermansiaceae bacterium | reverse complement strand
GCGTGGGGGATTTCGAAATGTTGGTGAGGGTGGCGGGGATTGGTGGGTGGGGGTTGTTCGTGGTGGGGCGAGGGGTAGTTTGCGAGGGATGGTGAAGTCGGGTGATTTGTTGCCTCATTTGAAGGGGACGATGAAGGTGTTGGATTTACCTGCGGATGGGGTTTCGTTTCATTCGCTGGGGGCGGTTCGGGTGGAGCAGCCCGAGGCGAAGGGGGCGGACTTTGGGGTGGTTGCGCGTTGGGATGAGAGGGGGGTGGGGTTGGATCCGACAAGGGTGGATGTGGAGGTTCCATTGGCTGAGGTGGAGGGGGTGGATGGTTTTTTGGGGGAGTTGGGGTTGGAGAGACGGGGGGATGAGTTGGTGGATTATTCGGAGGAGGAGGTGGAAGAGGTGGTGCAGGTTTTGAGGAGGGCTTTTTTGGAGAGGTTTCGGTATTCGTTGATGTTGCGGGGGACTTCGAGAATGGCTCCGATGTCGGAATTTTTGATGGAGACGAAGGTGGGTCATTGTGAGTATTTTGCGGGGGGGGCGGCTTTGGCGCTGAGGAGGTTGGGCATTCCTTGTCGTTATGTGATTGGTTATGCGGTGAGTGAGAAGAGCGGGGGACGGGAGTGGGTGTTACGGGGGAGGCATGCTCATGCGTGGGTGCAGGTGTATGTGGGAGGGAAATGGGTGGAAGAGGGGAGTGGGGAGCGATTGGTTGAGCGTTGTCGAGGTGGAAGGTGGGTGGATGTTGATTTGACTCCGCCTGGGTGGGAGGAGTCGACGGATGAGGGCTCTTGGTTTCAGGGGGTGAAGGATTGGTGGCAGGGGGTGAAGGTGATGGTTTCGGTGTGGATGGGGCGTTCGGGTTTTTTGGGATGGTTTTTTGCGGTTTTGGGTTTGGTGCTTTTGGTGGGAGTGGTGGTGATGTTGTTGAAGTTGTATTTGGGGAGAGGGAAGGGGCGGAGTCGGGTGGGAGATTGGGAGAGGATGGTGAAAGAGCGCAATCAGTTGAGGAAGCTGGAGCGTTGGTTGGAGCGGAGGGCTGGACCTAGGGGGCGGGGTGAGACGATGGGGGGCTGGTTAAGAAAGTTATTGGGAGAGGAGGGTGAGCGGGCGGTGGCTGGGTATGAGCGATTGGTTTTTGGAGGTGGGGGAGGTGAGGTAGGGGTGGAGGAGGTGGTGATGGAGGTGAAGCGAATTTGGGAGCGGAGATTAAAAAACCCGCAGGCTTGATTGAGTTGTCCTGCGGGTTTTGATCGGGAGTTTTTTTTGATCGATCCTGATTAGGCGATGTTCTGGTTATAGAACTCCTGCCAGTCGTCGAGGTTGTTCAGGTTGATGGCATCGAGGATGGCTCCGGTGTCAGCGATTCCGACTGCGGAGAGGATGGCTTTACGAGTTTCTTCGTCATGGTTGTATCCGATGACGGCCTTGTTGTGGGCGTCGACCTTTGCGACGTCGAGTGATCCTCCTTTTTGGTCGAGAATCCATTTTTCGAGCTGAGTGTAAGATGGCTTGGAGGTTTTGATGAATTCAAGGAAGGCATCGCGATCGAGCTCAAGGGCATCGAGGGTCATTTGGTCGTATCCAGCGCCACAGCCAGGGTAGTCTGAGTGAAGTTTGCCTGCCGCGTCGAGGGAGGCTTTTTGCCAGAGACGAGGAAGGTGAAGAACTCCGAGTGGACCTGCGATGCCTGAGGTGACGAGAGGAATGATTTGGCTCATGATTTTGTTTGTTGGTTTACTTTGTTGTAGGGTTTTTTTCCCCGGACGTTAGTTAGCCGGAGCGAAGAGAGGTGGCAATGATTATTGACTGGTGAGTTCTTGGGTGAGGGAGCGCTGGGTGTTCGGCGACGGCTTTTAGCTTTGAGCATTTAGCTTTTAGCTGAGCTGCCGCTCCGAGGAAGAAAAGCCCGGTTAATTTAAGATCGATGGTTTTAGATTTTGGATTTCGCGTGGTTGAGGAGGGTGGAACCGCGGAAGGCGCAGAAAGACACAGAACTTCGGTTGATGAGGCTTCTGTTTAGAAATTAGGAAATTAGGGATTAGGGATTAGGGATTAGGGATTAGGGATTAGGGATTAGGGATTAGGGATTGAGAATTAGCCTGCTTGGCTTTTTGGGGCGATCGTGGGCTTGCGTTTGTGGAAGAGAAGGGGTTTTTTGGGCGGAAGAATGTCGGGTGGTTTTTCGATCGAGTCTCTAAACAGCGCGCAGCGCGAGGCGGTGTTGACCTTGGATGGTCCAGTTTTGATTTTGGCGGGGGCTGGAACAGGGAAGACTCGGACGGTGACTTGCCGAATGGCGGCTTTGTTGGAGAACGGAGTGGCGGCGGAAAATGTGCTGGCGGTGACCTTTACGAATAAGTCGGCTGCAGAGATGGCAGAACGGGTGGTGGGGATGGTGGGAAAGAAGAGGGGGAAGGCTTTGACGGTTTGTACTTTTCATTCGTTGTGTTTGAAGATTTTGAAGCGAGATATTGAGTCGTTAGGGTATGGGAAGAAGTTTGCGGTGATGGCGGGGGGGGATCAGGTGGGGATGATCCGGCAGTTGATTGTGAGAAAGGGAGGGGCGAAGTTGAATGTGAAGCCTGGGGAGGTGATGTCGGCGATTTCGAAGGCTAAGAATGCTGAGAAGCCGCTTTCGGAGATCGAGGATTCTTTGTTTCGGGAGATTGCGGTGGCTTATCAGAATGAGCTGCGAGCGCAGAATGCGGTAGATTTTGATGATTTGTTGTTGTTGGGGGAGAAGGTGTTGCGGGAGCATGAGGAGGTAAGGGAATATTGGAGGGATCGGTTTCGTTATGTGACGGTGGATGAGTTTCAGGATACGAATGGATTGCAGATGAGGTTACTGCAGCAGTTGGTGGCGGAACCCTTCATGTGTGGTGGGGGATGACGATCAGTCGATTTATGGCTGGCGGGGGGCGGAGGTGGCGAACATTTTGCAGTTTGAGCGATTCTTTCCGAATCCAAAGGTGATTCGATTGGAGGAGAACTATCGGAGCACGCAGGCCGTTTTGGAGGTGGCAAATAGTCTGATCCGAAATAATGTTGGGCGGAGGGAGAAGCAGTTGAGGCCGACGATTCCAGGGGGAGATTTGGTGAGGTTGGTGGCGATGCCGGGGGATGTTGAAGAGGCGGAGTGGATCGTGTCAGAAATTTTGGCGCTGCGGGAAGAGGGAAGAGTTTTGGAGGATTTTGCGGTTTTGTTTCGGACGAATGGGCAGATCCGGAAGATGGAGGAGGCTCTTCGGGAGGCGAAGATTCCCTATCGAATGGTTGGGGCGCAGAGTTTTTATGACCGGAAGGAGGTGAAAGATATTTTGAGTTACGCTCAGGTGTTAGCGAAGCCCGAGATGGATTTGCCGTTATTACGAGTTTTGAATACTCCACCTCGGGGAATTGGGAACACGACGTCAATGGCGGCGGTGGAGTGGAGTCGGGAGAAAGATCAGGGGATTTGGGAGACTCTGATTGATGAGGGGTTTCTTGAACTTTTGGGTGCGAAGGTTCGGGGCTCGATTGGGCGGTTTGTGGAGCAGGTGGAACATGGACGAAGGGAGATTGTTGATGGGAAGAATGCGGGAGTGGTGATTGATCAGTGGCTGAGAGAGATGGATTTTCATGATTGGTTGATGAGGCAGTGCAAGACGGAGAAGGAAAAGGAAGCTCGAACGGAAGGGGTGGGGACGACGGTGGCATCGATTACGGAGGCAATCAACGGAGGGAAAACGTTGGGAGATTATTTGGATGCGGCGGCTTTGGATGGGGAGAAGGAGGATGATTTGGAGAAGAAGAGTGGGGTGACTTTGATCACCTTGCATGCGGCGAAGGGCTTGGAATATCCGGTGGTCTATTTGGTGGGGTTGGAAGAGGGGATTTTACCTCACAAGCGGAGCTTGGAGGAGGGCACGAAAGATGAAGAGAGGAGGTTGCTTTATGTGGGAATTACGCGGGCTCGGGAGCGGTTGACAATGACTTATTGTGCGACGCGGGTGAAGTGGGGAAAGCAGGAGGCGTGTCAGGAGAGTTCGTTTATCCAGGAGTTCAACGAGAATTGGGTGCAGGAGGAGAGCTATGAAGATTTGATGGGGGCGGAGGCTTCGGATGACGAGCTTCGGGGGTTTTTTAGTTCGATGTCATCGATCTTGGATGAGTCACAATAGAAAACCCCCGTCTCGAAAGACGGGGATTCGTTTATGAAAAACCAATCAGTCTGGAGAGACGGATTATCGGCGGCGACGTGCAAGAAAGCCCAACGCGAAGACCGAGAGAAGAGCGGTTGATGGCTCTGGGATCGGGATGGTGGTCTGGAAGGGGCTAGCCGAATCTTCCCAAACGAGGGTCTGAGAATTGGTGGTAAGGTCTGCTTCGTTGTCACCCGGAGTGGGTGATACAGGGGCCACTTCCAAAACTGGATTTTCTCCTACGATGGTGAAGGTGTTAAACCTTCCGGATTCAAGATTATCGAAAATTCTTACACCCATTCTAGCTGGAAGATCACCTGGTGCAAAATCCGTATCTGAATCAAAGGTCGTTCCAGCAAAGTTAATTCCACCGGGAGTTCCGGTGATTGTAACTGTCCCAGTTGTAAAGGAGGCGACCTCTTGAAAAGCGTCCCAATCCATTTGAGTGAAGGTGGTTGGATCTTTCGCTGCTGATACTCCAACAAAATAGCCTAACTGTGCAAGTGATCCATCAGCAATGACAGAACCGTCAAAACCATTTATAGTGTCAACAATACCTCCGACGGTTAATGTTACTGCGTTTGCAGCGGGGGCAATTGTGATGGCGGCCAAAGCAATTTTTTTGAACATTATCTTTTATTTTATTATTTGACTAACTCCCGGAGGAGGAAATGACAATTACTGATTAATATAAAGGATCAAGTTAATTATTGAGCAAAAGGATCGTACGGCAACTTGGCTTCGATTGCTCCATTTGAAGGACTAGTATCTGACGCCCTCAATACAAAAACCGCAGAGTCACCAGGGATAAGATCGTCAGTGCTCCTCTCCGACGTCGAGATCTTTAACCAGAAGCTTTCGCCGGTAGTGGCATTTGTAAGATACCGGTGTGATTGCCATGCTGGCGGGTTCGCATCCCGATTCCAAATGTAGACTCGATCATTAGGCTGCCATGACGAGTCCTGAATAGAAAGTGTCCCTAGAGTTGTTTCGACAGCAACACGTGTTGACATAAATCCCATGCCTTGAATAGACGCAAGCTGCGGCGATGAAGCTACTTCTCCGAAAACGGTTAAAACGATATCGCCCGGGGCGCTCCTCTGGTAGATCATCCCTTCATCAGGAAAAATAACCATATCGTTTGCTAGTTCAGACTTCTTGATATTTATCCAATTATTCTGGAATCTGAAGCTATCCCACACTCTGGTAGCCGTGTTAAATACATAAAGGCGGTCTGCTCCGAATATTTGGTCCTCACTCGATGAAAAAAGAGTTTTAAGCGTAGTAGCCTTGCGAATTTTAACTGAGCTAGGGTTAGCGATCAACGTGGAGATGTCAGCGTTGGTAGAAAGGGTCAAGCTGCCCGAGGTCGTATTTCCTTGAACGAGGAAAGCCATTTCTGGACCACCGAGATTATCCGTAAGATCCGTGTCTTCCCCCTGAACGTAAGCCAAATACGGTTCCGACGTCCATTGGTCAGCTGTCCATGTGACACCTGAAACTGTTAAAGTTTGGGATCCTGTCCCAGCAGAGAATGATCCGAGTGTGACCGCCCCTGAATACTCCACGTCTTTCATCAGAGTGGAGGAAAGTGCTGTGAATTGTGGGTCTCCCCCGGAAGCTCCTGCAATTGTTATTTTGGTATAACCCTGCGGAATGGTGAAGACGTTTTGCGCGTTCAGCGAGAGGGCTGAAGCGGTGAGCAGAAGAATGATCGACTTTTTCATATTTGTTTTGAGACCTTGGAAGCTATCTGTGTTTGAATTCTGGCGCAACCGAAAATTTCGATTGTGCCAAGAAAAGTTAGGGTTTGTGTGCAGAAGTCCCTGTTTTTCAGACGCTTCGTCCCTGTATCTTTTTTGTTATCGGTTTGCGAGCATTTTTTATTAGAAAGAGCCTTTTTTTTTGTCAGAAGGGCTTCAGAATCGAATTATGCCCGTGGAGCTGGTTGAATTGGTATTACTCCCTGATCATGAAGGAGATACGGAGATTTTAAAGTCAAAAGCTGCAAAGTCGCTAAAGATCGAATTAGACCGTGTCAAAGGGGTGAGATTGGTGAAGAGGTCGTTGGATGCGAGGAAAAGGCCTGTTAAGTACCGTTTGAAGGTGGAGGTGGGGGTGGATGAGCCGTTGCCTGAGGTTGCTCTGCCGACCTGGAATGTTGAGAAGTTGTCCAGAAATGTTGATGAGGTGGTCATTGTAGGATGTGGGCCGGCTGGGATGTTTGCGGCGTTGAGGTGCATTGAAATGGGAGTGAAGCCGATTGTCTTAGAGAGGGGGAAGGATGCCTCGTCTCGGAGGTTTGATTTGGCTCCGATTTTAAGGGAGGGGATTAGGGGAATCGAACTATTGTTTTGGAGGGGGCGGGGACGTTTTCGGATGGGAAGTTGTATACTCGGGCGAAAAAGCGGGGGCCGGTGGCTGAGATTTACCGAATTTTAGTGGCTCACGGAGCGCCGGAGAGGATTTTGGTGGAGGCGCATCCTCATATTGGTTCGAATTTGCTACCGAAGGTGGTGATGGCGATGCGGGAGTCGGTGAGAGAGTCGGGGGGGGAGGTTCACTTCGGAGCGAAGGTGGTGGACTTTTTGAGG
>JAHDGN010000587.1 GCA_020627645.1 Akkermansiaceae bacterium | reverse complement strand
AACGTAAACTCAACAACCAACGGCGATCTCTAAACCGCTATGGGATGGCTGTGAAAAGGATCAGGAGAAAGGGAAGGGAACGATTGTTCAGCAAGAGGGGAAACAAACTGTTTATTCTTTGGAAAAGGGTGATCGTAGTGAGGTTCGGACGGATGAGATTGTTCTGGAGAAGTATCGACGGAAAGCAATTACGATCGGTGGGGGATGATGTCCAAAGACAATTCCCGGCGGTCGCCGGTCTGATCAACTGATTGGGGTTGTTTATCGAGTGAAGTATCAGAATGAGATTGTGAAAGTGGGGGCGACCTCACCACAGGTCTTGGAGAGGTATTGGAATAAGAAGAAGAAATGAGGCATCCGGATGAGATGCTGAATTGAAGATTATTTTCTGAGAATAGAAGAGAGCCAGCGGTCGATACGGTCGACTTCGAGGATGATTTGTAGGGCGATCATGTGGTGGCCGAGAGGGTAGGTCCATCGTTCAGGTCGACCCAGTGCGTTGTAGAGCGTTTCTATTTCTGATTTGGGCATCATGCCATCGCGGGTACCGTTAATGAAGAGGATTGGCTGGCCTCGAAGGTGCGGAGCTAGCGAACTGGCGTGTAGTCGAGTCATTTTTGAGGCTTTTTGGTGGATTTGAAGGTACTGCTGATCACTGAAGAAGGAGTTGGCACCAATAGGTGGATATTTTTGAGCTGTGTGGAGCCAGCGAAGTGTGTCGTCAAAGAGTCCTCCTGAGTTTGAGGTGTAGAGGGAGAGGAGGTTGGAGCCAGCTGAAATGAAAATGAGAGCGTCCCATTCGGGGTTTGCGAGGGCAGTGGCGGGGAGGGCGAAGGTTCCGGCAGAGGTTCCCATGTGGATACGGGGTCCGGCGATGATGTGAGGGTGCTGTTTTTGGAGATATTGAAGAGCTACTTTGGTTGAAAATGCTTGTTCGGTGTAATGACGATCCATGTCTTCAGCGATCAGTTCAGAACCAAGTTCTGGACTTCCTTGATGGGAGGTGAGTGCAGGAAGCTTGGTTCGGTAAAGAGAATCAGGAGGAAGGCAGACTAGGGTATGCCATCCTAGTTTGCGGAAGCGGTTGATGATCTTTTTTTCGGCAATC
>JAHDGN010000182.1 GCA_020627645.1 Akkermansiaceae bacterium | reverse complement strand
CGAACAATCTCTGATGCCCGCAGGACTGATGAACAACTTCACCATCAATGACCTCGCCAGCCTCATTGACTACCTTGAGTCCCTTCAAACCAAATAGCACGGGCTAGCTGCCCAACATTTTCTATTTTCCACTTCCGATCACCTCGATCAGATACCTCACCTCCTCATCGATATCTGCACCATCATTCACGGTTTGGGCTACTTCGCCTCGGATGAGTTCACCCAACCGCTGACGCATCCGATGAATCAACACTTTTACCGCACCAACTCTCAAACCCAACTCTCTTGCTGCTTCCGACTGAGCTTTCTCAACCCGCCCGGAACTCAACCACGGCATCAATACTTCTAGCTGCTTACCCTTACCTTTTTCCTCATACTCCCTCTGCATCATCTTTGTCGCTCTAACTAAAACGGTTTGAGCCCATTGCTGGTCGAAATAAATTCCTGCCAAATCTGCCGCATCATCCCCGATCTCCATAGCCATTCCATCGAAACCCCCAGTCTCAATCGATGCATGATAAGCCCCACTCCCTCGCTTCTCCCTCGTTTCATAACGCCTCCGTTCGCTCAAAAAATTTTTCAATGCGCCCAACAAATAAGAACGAAACTTTCCCCTCTCCTGATCAGCACCACCAAACCCACCCCCAGCCGACAAGACCTTCTCAAAAAATGACTGTGCCAACTCACGACTCTCATCATCATTTCGGCCCGACGATCTTAAAAACAGAAAGACCGGCTCCCAATACGCCTCACACAAATCTCCTAAAGCCACCCGTGCCTCTTCACACTCACCCTTAGACCGTTGTACGATCGTCCAACGGGTAGTTCTAAAATTTCCTGATGACCCTTTTTCACCCAAAGCCACCTCATTGAATCAAATATCTAGAGATATTCAACGACCAACCTTCTCAAGATCAAACCGCAAAGACTATTCCCAGACTATTAGGACTCATCCAGATTTTTTCTCTCTTTCATCAACTTCTCCCACTCCGGTTGGTCAAGCACTACGATCCGAAAGTGACAACTAAACCACCTCATTTCCCCATTCACCTTCTTCTTATAGCTAAACAAAACAATACTAGGATATTGACTTCTCGTTACCGGGTTCTCCAGGAGCTTGTTTCCGTAACCATGAGTCACCGCATTCTCCGCCCAATCGAAGACGTTCTCTTTCCCCTGAATTCGGATTCTCAGACTCTTTTCTTCAAAGTCTTTCTTGTAGGACACAATTCCGAAGAAACCATCACTCCACTCACTGGGTAGCCTTGCTATATCTCTTTTTCTTAGATCTGCTTTTCTCTCCTCTTCAGATTCAGAAATCTCGGAAGAGGATTCGAAGACATAGGCCAACACTTTTTTTGTCTCAGGAATATCCAACCGATATACATTCCACTCTGCAGTGATGGCATCAAACGACGCTCGATCCAATTTGGCACGACGAAGCTCCAATTCAGGAACTTTCACCATCCCTTTTTCATCGACTGGGAAATCCATCTCAACAAATCCTGGCGTTCGAGGAATCATCGTAGGTTTCACAGCTACCTGATCCTCTTCAACGCCCCTTTGTAACAATAACCAAATGGTTCCAATTCCCAAAATCCAAATCGCAGCTAGTACTCCCAAGACCATCCGCTTCGGGTGCTTTGGCTCTTGCGCTCCTGAATCTCTCACCTTGATCGGCTGAAATTGGTCAATATCCCTCACCCTGGTTTCAACCTCCGTTACCGACTGGAATCTCACATCACGATTTCTCTCCAAAGCACGCATCACCAACCGATCAAAGCGTGGATCCAGATCTCTCCCCTTGGAAGGAGGCTCAAACCGCCCCAATGGCAATCGACCGGTCAACAACTCATATAACACTACCCCCAAAGAATAAACATCCGCTCGCTCATCAACTCCAGCCGGGGACTCTACTTGCTCAGGAGCCATATAGTGTGGACTTCCCAAAACCGCACCCTGCATGGTCAAAGTTACCGCACCCAACTCCTCTTCACCCGCCAACTTCGCAATCCCAAAATCTGCCACCTTCACCCTCCCTTTTGCGTCAATCATGATATTCTCCGGCTTAATGTCGCGATGCAGAACATCCTGTTCATGAGCATATTTTAGTGCACTACAAAGATCCTGAGCCAATTCTAAGGTCTCACCCGGAGTAAACTCACCCACCTCCATCGCCTGCCTCAAATTCACCCCCTCCACATATTCCATCAGTAAATAGACATGAGGTCCCGCCGTCCCGAAATCATACAAAGCGACAATATTCGGATGCGATAACTTCGCCAACACCCTCGCTTCCCTTCCAAACCGTTCCACAAATTCTGGATCCTCCACAAGTCGCTCAGATAAAACCTTCAAAGCCACCAAACGATTCAATTCCCTCTGTCTCGCCTTGTAAACAGCTCCCATCCCACCAGCACCAACCATTTCAAATATCTCAAGCTCAGGAAAATGAACCGCCAATTCACTAGGCTTCGCTGGATCGCCTGTTAATCGATCACCCCCCCTAGACACCTCAGTGTCGGCAGCTGAAAACAAACAACGTGGGCAAGCACCTTCAAAAATAGATGGCGAATAAGAAATCCCACATTCTTCGCAAATCAGTTGTTCATGACCCTTCATATTCTACTACTTTGCTTTTCTCGTCCAAAAGTTACAAAAAGTGTCCATTTTCCAAACCTCATCTCAATTAGTGAAATCTCATTGTAATCAAATATAGGTCTTATAATAGCTTCATTTTTTATTTGGGGAACGCTATAAGGCCCTATAAACGGTCTCTATAAAGGACCTTTCGTGACGTCGCGGGCAAAGAATCCACCCTTAAAAAGTCAGAAATCAAATCCCGTACCACGCTCGAACAATCTCTGATGCCCGCAGGACTGATGAACAACTTCACCATCAATGACCTCACCAGCCTCATTGATTACCTCGAATCGCTTCAAACAAAATAGAAGAAGTCCCCGTACTGTCCCCTAAGGCTCATTAAATCGAAAATCAGCAATCAATAAAACGCGGGAACATGTCTATCTCTCACCCATAACTTCAATCAAATATCGGACCTCTTCATCGACTTCTCCCTCACCATTGACAGTCTGAGCAATTTCCGACCGAACAATTTCTCCAAACCTTTGCCTCAGCCGATGCACAGCCACCTTCACAGCTCCCACCCGCAATCCCAATTCTTCCGCCGCATCCGACTGAGTCCTTCCCTCTACCTCTCCCGTCACCCACGGCATCAAAACTTGGAACTGCTTAGCCTTCCCACTCAACTCCATTTCTTGGCCTAGCAATTGAATCGATTTCGCAAGAACCGCCTTCGCCCACTCTTTATCGAAGTGACTATCTCCAACTTCAGCATCCTGATCCGGGATTTCAAGACCGGCCTCATCAATCCCCCCCGTTTCAAGAGACTCATGATAAGATCCGCCTCCACGCTTTTGCCTCCTTTCATAGCGCCAACGTTCTGCTAAAAAATTCTTCAAAGCTCCCAATAAATAGGAACGAAACCTACCCCTTTCACGTCGAACACCTTCAAACCCATTTTCCGTCGATAACACCTTTTCAAAAAACGATTGCGCTAACTCCCGGCTCATATCGTCGTTGTTTCCTTTATACTTCAGAAACAAATAAACTGGCTGCCAGTAATTCTCACAGAGTTCACTCAGTGCAGCCTTCGCCTCGTCAGAACTTCCTTTAGACTGCTGGACAATGGTCCATCGTGTCGTGTGAAAAAAGCCCCGTGATTCCTTTTCCGGCATCGGCGCACAGCCTACAGCGATAAACAGAACGCATCAACCTCATCTTTTTCTCATTTACTCTATAGGGGCCGCCCCAAATTCCACAAGTATCGCTTGAAAAGCCCCTCCGTGGCGCCAATCGAACAATAAGGGTGCTCCGACCTTGCCAGTCTTCTCTGAACGCAAATAACCTCCAACAAATCTCAATGGACGGTTTCTCAAAGAAATCCGTTCTTCATCTGCAATCCAAGGAAACAACAATTTCACAAACGTATCCTCAGTATTCTCATCACGAAAGCCCCCATGACCAACGACCCCACCAAAGACCAAACTCCCCTTCCCAGCTTGGTTTAGCTTCAAGAACTCTGACCCATTTCCAGCCTTTCGATCCATCATAGCGGCGCCAGGGAGAGTTCCAGAGAGAAAATACAGATTTCCTATTTTGCCCTGTAACCCTGAAATCAAAAATCGACCATTTGCTCCAAATTTTGGACGATCTAAATAGGAGATTCCAACTGATACACCATCGTTACCCCGGTGAATCAATGATTTCATGACCTGACCACCAAACTTCACTTCCTCCCCCTTGTCATCACCAACTCCCCACACGAGAACCACTTTACTCACTTGTTCAAGATTAAGTGAATCAAGCTCTCCCTCAAATTTTCCATTCGGCTCGAGATTAAGGTCCATTTTTTGAAGCACGTTGACCCCATCCTTAACCTCACCGACATTTTCTACACTCGCTCCCGCACCCTTCTGAAATCCCACTGGCTGTTTTTCTGCCGTTGGAGCCTCACGAGCTAAATCGTGATGAGCGACCAGGTAGTATCGCAAAAAATAATCCGTCACCTCATGATCATCACCATAGTGGGTAGCGAGTGGAATGACCCGCTCTCCTAACTCCTCCGCCAATAAATCCTTCATCATATTCTGATGAATAACCCATCGACCTGCCTTTTTGAAATCATCTCTATTAATAAGATGAAAGACAAAATCCAGCCCACTTTGTCCTTCTCCCTCTGCCGGCTTCAACATCACCCGAAAATCGGGCGTATATACCCAAGCATCTGCTCGAAAAGACTTCGAAGCATTGAGGCTAATCCGCGGAGTCTCGCTTCTACTTCTATATTCGTTGCTCCCTCTTTTCTGAGCCTGTAGTTGACCTCTTACCACGAAACCTTTTGGACCTTTTGGAGCCTTCACCGTCATGACAGACCAACCGTCACTTCGCAAAGCCTCCGAATCTAGTTTTTCATTTTTGTTTTGAATTTCCCATTCGTCCATTTCATCTGCCCACACTCGCCTATCGATTACACGGATTCGAAAATAAGCCGTTTCGATTTTTTTCCCTTCCTCCTGATTCCCACGGTAAATCCTCGCAACCGGAAAGAAAACGTTCGCTCTCACTCCCACTTGCGTAGGCTCGGGAAACTGATGGATTACAAGGTGCTCCAATTCAAAAGATTCGACTCCCTCAAATACCTCTCTTCGGTCTCCAACATACAAAACAATCCGTTTACCCCCGTCATCTTCGTTTTCCACTTGATATCGTACCACTCCCTCGAAACCATCCAACCAATGATCCCGATGACATTTTTGATCAAATAAATCCAAGGTACGACGTATCTTTCGATCTGAGACTACCTGCTCTTCCTCAACAATCAAACCTATTGGATAGACCAAAGTTTTATAACTCTTTGGGATTCTGAGAGGCATTGCGTGCCAACCATCTTTGCGATACTTTTCTACCTCTTCATCTAACCAATCAGACTCCTTGTTGGATCGCTCAATACTTTCGGGCTTCGCTTGGCTTTCCTTCACCAAGAAATTTTGATGAGATTTGGGTGGATCACTTCTGGAGCTCCACCACCAGACACCCACCACTGAAGACGAAATCACAGCAACCAAAATCATGAGAGCGAATCGGCCGCTCTTGTTTTTTTCAACATCAACTTCACGGTCTACTTTCGTTAACTCTTCCTCTTGTCCACAACTTCTTATCTGTGTCACTACCTCATTCACTGATTGAAAACGCGCATCCCGGTTACGCTCCAATGCCTTCATGACGAGCCCGTCTAATCGAGCGTCTTGATTCCCTTCACTCGAAGGTGGTCCAAAACGCCCCAAGGGCAACTTACCTGTTAACAACTCATACAAGACCACTCCCAAAGAATAGACATCTGCCCTCTCATCAACAGTCGCTGGTGATTCCACCTGCTCTGGCGCCATATAGTGTGGACTCCCCAAAACTGAGCCTTGCATCGTCAACGTCACCGAACCTGCCTCCTCTTCACCTACCAACTTCGCAATCCCAAAATCAGCTACCTTCACTCGTCCCTCGGAATCAATCAAAATATTTTCTGGCTTAATATCTCGATGCAAAACCCCCTGACCATGAGCATACTTCAGTGCGCTACATAACTCCTCGGCCAACTCAAGTGTTTCGCTCGAGGAAAATTCGCCTGTTTCCATCGCCTCCCTCAAATTCACCCCGTCAACAAACTCCATCAACAAATACACATGCCTCCCGGTCATTCCAAAATCATACAGCGTTACGATATTTGGATGAGATAGTTTTGCCAGCACTCTGGCTTCTCTCGAAAAACGCTCAACAAAAGATGGGTCCGCTGCCAAATGGTCTGACAGAACTTTCAGCGCGACAACTCGACCTAATTCTTTCTGCCTCACCCTATAAATCGCACCCATCCCTCCCGAACCAACCAATTCCATAATTTCCAAATCTGGGAAGTATCCAGCCAGCTCCTCAGGAGTAAAAGGTGCTGCCCTTAGCAGGTCTGTGATGCCATCAGCTTTGGTGTAGGCAGCGTCTAATAGACACTTGGGGCACATCCCATCCAATTCCTCTTGGAAAAAGCTCAAGCCACACTTCACACAAGTTCGATAAGATTGCTCCGACATATACCTTCTACTTTGAGACCACTCACCCAAGGTTACCGTCAAATTCAAAAAAAGTGAGAAAAAACAAAAGAATCCCTACGCCTTCCAAAAAAATCAGACTCCTATAATCGTCTCTTTATTC
>JAHDGN010000181.1 GCA_020627645.1 Akkermansiaceae bacterium | reverse complement strand
AATCGATCCTTCGTAATATCGATGTAGTAAGCAGACAAGTCACTCGCCGCAAACTGGTTCACCGTCGTGAAAACCTTCCGAAAATCATAATTCTCATAGGCCTTTCGCACCTCCATAATCACCACCTGCAACCGTTCCATGATCCACTGATCCACCAATGGCAAAGTTTCCGGCTCACTCACCACCTCATCCCGCATATTCCCCAACAAAATCTTAAACGTATTTCGCATCCGACGATACGGCTCACCCACCTGCTGGAATAAATCCTCCCCGAACGGAACCTCATTCTGCCAATCAACCGAACTCACCCAAAGTCGTAAAATATCCGCCCCATACTTATTGTAAAAATGGGCCGCATCCGTCGGCTTCCCCTTCTTCTTAGCATCCGACTTCGACGTCTTCTTGCCCGTATCCTTATCCACCACAAAACCATGCGTCATCACAGTCTTGTACGGCGCCGCCTCACGAACACCCACCGACAACATCAACGAACTCTGAAACCATCCCCGATGCTGATCCGTCGCCTCCAAATACAAATCCGCAGGAGCCTCCAACTCCGGATGTGCATCCATCACCGCCACATGCGATGACCCAGAATCAATCCAGACATCCAAGGTATCACCACCTTTTCTCGACCCCTCCGGCAATCCTAACAACTCCGCCAACTCCTCATCCGACTTCTCAAACCACACATTCGTCCCCTCCTCCTCCACCAAATCTGCCACCTTCCTTGCAACCTCCGCATCCACAACCGGCTCCCCTTCAGAATCAAAAAAGACCGGCAACGGAACACCCCACGTCCGCTGACGCGAAATACACCAATCAGGCCTCGCCTCCACCGTTCCATGAATCCGATTTCTTCCCCACTTCGGCAACCACTCAACCTCATCAATCTCACTCAACGCCTTCTCACGCAAACCCTCCATCGAAATAAAGAACTGCTCCACCGCACGGAAAATAATCGGCGTCTTCGACCGCCAACAATGCGGATAACTGTGCTCGTAAACCTCCGCACCCAACAAAGCCCCCTTCTCCGTCAAAATCTCTACAATCCGAACATTCCCCTTGAACACATGAGTCCCCACCAATTCCTCGACCCCACATTCAGCGGTGAATAACCCATCATCATCCACCGGACTCAATACCGCCAATCCATTTTGCTGCCCCGCAACATAATCATCCGCGCCATGACCCGGTGCAATATGCACCGCCCCAGTTCCCGAATCCGTCGTCACAAATGGAGCCAAAATCACCTTCGAAGTCCGATCCAAAAACGGATGATGAGCCTCCATCCCCGCCAAATCAGCCCCCTTCACCTCCCCCAATTCCTTCTCCAAAACCAACCCGGTTTTCTCCGCGAAAGAATCCAAAAGATCCCGCGCCACCACCATCACTTTCCCATTCGAATACCTCCCGACCGTATAAATAAACTGCTCATGCACCGCGATTCCTAAGTTCGCAGGCAACGTCCAAGGGGTCGTCGTCCAGATCGTCATCGCCGCTCCCTCCAACAACCCCTCGCCTCCCACCAAATCAAAGGCCACAAAAATCGCCGTCGAAGTCTTATCCTGATACTCAACCTCAGCTTCGGCCAAAGCCGTCTTTGCCCCAAAAGACCACTGCACCGGCTTCTTCGACTGATACACACAGCCCTTCTCGATCAAGGTCGCAAAGGTTCGGATGATATTTGCCTCGTAGGCTGGATCCATCGTCAAATAAGGATTCTCCCAATCTCCCAAGACCCCCAGTCTCCGAAACGATTCACGCTGAGTATCAATCCAGCCCTTCGCAAAAGCCTCACATCTCCGCCGGATTTCCGCCGGCTCAACCTCCCGAGCATCCTCATCCTGCATCACCTTGAACTCAATCGGCAAGCCATGACAATCCCAACCAGGGACAAAAGGAACCTCAAATCCCGCCATCGACTTCGACTTCACCACAAAATCCTTCAGCACTTTGTTCAACGCCGTTCCCATATGCACATCCCCATTCGCAAACGGAGGCCCATCATGCATCATGAACCGCGGAGCCCCAGATTCCTTCCGCTTCGCAATAATGCGCTCGTATAACCCCTCTTCAGTCCACTTCGCCAATCTCTCTGGCTCCTTATTGACCAAATTTCCCTTCATCGGGAAACTCGTCTGCGGCAAAAACAAACTCTCCTTATAACTCACACCTTCAGCACTCATATCACGCGGCAATGGCCGCGAACGCTAGGTCCCGCCAACAAAAAGGTCAAGATCCGCTCCAAGCGAGGCACCGAAGCCCGATTAAAATTGACTTCTTCCCTCTCATTTCATGGTATTAACCCGTGAAAATCGCACACATTTTCACAATTTTAGGATCATTAATTCTTAATGAATCCAAAGCAGCCATTTCCCTCGACTTCGACGGTAGCACATTCACTGATACCATCGATCCAAGTGACGGCTCTGGACAAATGACTTGGGGAGGCATCACCACCCTCTCAGACGGCACAGTCGTAGACATGATCGCTACCGTCGATCCCTCATCCGTTTATTCCCCCGGAACTGGCCCAAACAATGCCAACGGCCCCCTTCCCCTCAATGGCCCCAATCAAGGAAGCACCGTTCCTGGCGGAGCAACTCGGATTAAAGTTCAACGAAACACAGACGTCACTTTCAACTTCGTCTTCGTCGACCAAAACGGCAATCCAATCACTCTCGAATGCACCAACATCTCGATTTACGATTTTGACGAAACCGTCCCCAATGGAGGTGGAGCCATAAGAGATGAAACCGTCACTCTCCTCGGCGTAGATAGCCCAGACTCCTCGATCTCCTGTTTCACCATCGCCACAGACCCTCTGTTTGAAGTCGACACCTCGAATCCCAGCCAACCCGTCTTCACGTCATCAGTCGAAGGCAACCAAGGTGATAACCCCGACGACCTCAACAATCTCACCATCGAACAATCTCAAAAAGTAGTTGAACTAAATCTCGTCAACACCACCGGATTCACCCTCAATTTTGCCGTCGGCGGGACTTCAAATAACAATTCTAGGACTTTCTTTATCGGAGGAGATGTCAACTTCCATCCCGACGTCGAAACTCAAAAATACCTCATTCCCGAACCTTCCACCATGTTACTCACCATCCTTACCTCTCTGCTTCTTGCCACTCGTAAAAGATAACTCTCTCGTCTTCAAACATCCCTCACTCAAATCCTAACCAATTCATTCCTTTCTTTAAAACCAATCCTAATATAGGTTGTTCAATCTGTCATTCACCCCCCTCAAAATGAAAAAGTGGCTCACCTTTGTTCTCGTCTTCGGCACCAAACTCGCTCATGCCGACCCACTCCTCGACTCCTGGCTCACCTCCACCTCCGGCCAATACGCCCGCATCTTTCCTACCATCGAGGACGAAACAGCTGGAAACTCTGTCACCACCTGGAACCGCGGACAAGGAGTCCAAAACTTACCCACCTATGCCGGCGTCCACGAAATTAGCCACGACGCCACCAACATCTACATCCGCACCACCGGACTTGGCGCACACATCATGGGGCCCTGGTATGGAAACGAGGCGAAAACAAACCTCTTTCCCAATTATCCATCCAACCAAGCGATCATCTATCGACTCCCACGGACCCCAGGGCCACCTCCCGGCACCAAAACCAATACTGGCCTCGGACGCATCGGCATCTTTGTCGACGGCGTCTCCATGTTCGACTCTCGCGACGCCTTCTCATACGACACCTCAGAAGGTCGAGACGAAAGCCCCATGACCCCGCCTCAAGTCGACGGAAACGATGTCTGGAACCGCGACGCCTATGTCAACGAAGGCGTCACCTTCGACGCCTCCAACGCTCACCAAGGAGGCTCCAACTACCACTACCACGCCAACCCACCCGGACTCCGCCACCTTCTTGGAGACTCGGTCGACTACGACCCCGCCACCAACCGCTACACCGAAAATTTTAACGGCCAACACTCGCCCATCATCGGCTGGGTCCGTGACGGATACCCCCTCTACGGACCATACGGATATAGCGATCCCAACGATCCGAATAGCACAGTGCGACGCATGATCTCCGGCTTCCGAAAACGAAACATCACCGTCCGAGAAACTCTACCCCCTCACGCTGCTCGCGATCAGAATAGATCCGAAACCCTAACCTCCGATTTCTTCGGCCCACCCGTATCCACCCAATTCGTTCTCGGACACTACCTCGAAGACTACGAATACCTCGGCGACTTTGGACAAACTCTCGGCACTGATTTCGACCTCGACGAACACAACGGCCGATTCTGTATCACCCCCGAATTCCCTGCAGGCACCTACGCCTACTTCGTCTCCATCGAAGCCGACGGAACTCCCAAGTTTCCCTACAACATTGGCCGCAAATTTTACGGCACCCCCCAAGGCAATACCACCAACAACGTTCCTGCTGGAGCCACAACCATCTTCCAAGGCGGCCCCGAAACCCCACTCACCTGCGGTCTCGACGTGACCAACGATGTGGTCACCCTCACTTGGTCCACTCTTGAAGGCGGCCTCTACCTCACCCAATCCAGCCCCGATCTCGAAGATTGGCAAACCGACACCGCAACACAGGACGCAAACGCTCTCTCAATCATCGAACCAGCCAGCGACCCCAAAAAATTCTACCGCACCAGTCTTCTTTCCCTATCTCCCTTCGACGACGCCGGCTTCCAATACACCCCGCCCACTCCTACCACCCAAAACAACGTCCTTCTCATCATCGTTGACGACTGGGGAATCGACGCCTCCCCACTCGATAACCCCACCGGAGCAAACCTCGCCTCCATGCCCAATTTCGTGAACCTTGCCACCCAGGGAGTTCGCTTCACCAACGCCTACGCCCAACCACAATGCTCTCCAACCAGGGCCGGCATCCTGAGCGGAAGGTTTTCCTTCCGACACGGTATTGGCTCACCAGGTGGCGCCAACTTTCCAGTCGGAGAAACATCCCTCCCCGACGCCTTCGCCAACGCCTCATCTCCTCATGCCGTCAGCATGATCGGCAAATGGCACCTCGGCGGGGGAGACAACGGCCCCTTCGATAACGCCGCCTGGCCTGACGCCCGTGTCGCCCTCTCAAATATCCCAAGCTACACTCTCTGGGATAAAACCATCAACGGCACCACCACTACTGGCGTCACCACCTACGCCACCACAGATCAAGCAGACGACGCGATCAACTTTATCAACACCCAAAACAATAACAGCAATCCCTGGTTCTGCTGGCTCGCCTTCAACGCCCCTCACGGCCCTTTCCATGACCCTCCAAGCGAACTCATTCCTTCAGGGCTCACCGGCACCACCAACTCGATCAGATATCGCAAAGCCCTCGAAGCCATGGATACCGAAATCGGGAACGTTCTGCAGGCCGTCGACCTCTCCACCACCAATGTCATCATCATCGGCGACAACGGAACCCCTGGACAAGTATTCCAAGCACCCTTCCTCGCCCAGAAAGTCAAAGGATCCCTCTACGAAGGCGGCGTTCGTGTTCCACTCATCGTAGCCGGACCCGATGTCTATGCCCGCGGAACTCGTGATGACCTCGTCCACTGCGCCGACCTCTTCCCTACCATCCTCGACCTCGCCGGAGTTGACAATAATACCGCCATCCCAGCCGATACCGACCTCGACGGAATCTCCCTCCTCCCCGCCCTCACTGGAAACTCTGCCACCCCACGGACTATTCTTGTCGAAAACTTTGGTGCTGGAGTCACCAACCCTGGGCGAGCTCTCAGACAAAACCAATACAAACTTCACATCTACGACGACGGCACCGAAGAATTCTACGACGTCGTTCAAGACATCTCGGAGACAAATAACCTCCTCCTCGGCACCCTCAATCCCGAACAACAACAAGCCTATGACGACCTCGTTGCCGAAAGCTCAAACCTCCAAAACCAAGGCGGAGGAAATACCACTGCCACCGGCATCCTCAACGTCTCACCCAATACCAGCACCGTAGGATCAACCATTACCGTCACCATCAATCTCGACCCCAATAAAACAGACCCTGCCGTTCCGGGAATCAACCAAACCATCAACCGCGTCACCCTAGGAGGCGTCACGGCGACCAGCAGCAGCAGACCATCTCGCTATGTCGTCGAAGCCACTTTCACTCTTCCAAACACCCCAGGAAGTTACGCCATGGAAGTCGTCTTCAATGGCCCACAAGCAAGAACCTTCGGCCTCAATGACGCCTTCGAAGTTACTCCCTAAGTGTTCCCCAATGTCTTTTCATAGACTCTCAACGACAATCTACCTCAAGATCACGGCAGCTTTGAGATTTCCTAGAATCGCCAAGCTTGCCGTCACCCTACTCACCATCCTGATCTCCCCCGCCCACTCAGGCACCCTACAACTGAATTTCTCCCATACCTTTGGCAACCAACCACTCAACCTCAACTCTCTCAAATACGAAACCTCTCACACCTTATCTGTCTCCCGACTCAGCTACCTCCTCTCCGAATTCTCCCTCCAAAAACCCGACAACTCCTGGCTTACCGTCCCAAACCAATACGCTTTCATCGATCTTAGCTCTCGTCGCACCAAGTTCTCTCTCGATCATATTCCCCCAGATCACTACAAAGCTCTCCGCTTCAACATCGGCCTACCCCAAAAAACAAACCTCGCCAACCCCGCACAATACCCAGCCAACCACCCACTCAACCCCAACCTCAACAACCTCCACTGGACCTGGCAAACCGGATACATCTTCCTCGCACTCGAAGGCCAATACCGCGACAAACAAAACCCCGAAACCCTCCCTCGTCTACCACCTCGCCAACACCCCCAAC
>JAHDGN010000180.1:2593-6858 GCA_020627645.1 Akkermansiaceae bacterium | reverse complement strand
TGGATTGCCTCGGTTATGAACTCCAAGGTAGATGGTTACTGGTTGATTCGTGTTGAATAGGAATGAGGGAACGGGTTCGTTCTCTCCGCGATTGAAGCGGATCATTTGTGATTTATTGAGGTAGGGGGGGAGTGATTGGAGCATGAACGATGGGGTGAGGTTGCGACTGATTTTGAGCCCGTTGAGAGTGATGTTTTTGGTGGTGTCTGTATCGATGATGTTTTCGGTTGCGACATTTTGGTAGCGGTTATTGGCGATGGTGACGTTTTGGGTGAGTTTGATATCGATTGCGGCGGGGTTGTTGGAGCCGGTCAGATCTTTAAAGAGGTTATCTTCGATGGTGATGTTGCGGTGGTATTGTTGCGTGGTGAACAGGGGGCTTTTGTTGAAAAGGGTGATTGTACCTCGGTGCTGTTGGAGATAAGAGCCGTTGTATTTGGGTTCCCAAGTGGATGCTTGGAAGAGGTTATTACGAATGGTGATATTACGGGTGAAGAGTCCGGCGTTGGTGCTGGTGGCTCCGAGTCCGATGTTTGAGTATGAATTATTATTGAAGATACAGTTTTCGACGAGGAGATTGTCTCCTTCGTAAACGAGGGCGGTTCCGTAGTTGGCTTCAATTTTCGAGTTCTTGATGATGGCATTTTCCCAATGCCATTCGCCTGGTGAAACGATACTCCCATCGGTGACGGAGTCATCGAGCTCTTCGGTAAATGAGATTTCGGTGTCTTTAATGGAAGCGATGGTGCGTTGAGTTGGATTCTCTCCGGTCCAGAAGTGCATGGTGCTACCGACGTTAATTGCTTTGAGAATTTGCCTCGCTTTGGAATTATTGGAATCGAACCGAATCGTTGTTGGGTTCATTTTTTCGGAAATTGGTGCGGTATACATATATGAGACGAGGGGGTCCCAGCGGACTCCTTTGATCATGACATCGTCCATGAGAAGTTGTCCGGTGGAGCGACTCATATGAATGCCGTCACGTGGGCCCACCGCTAGCGAATTTCCTTCAGGAATGGCGTGGAATTTTCTGAAGGTTACGTTCCGGTTATCCCCGGCTCCTAGGATCATTCCGATGGCATTGTAGACGCGGATATTTTCGAAGGTGATGTTGGTGCATCGGTAGGCGTCAATTGATCTCCCTTGGGGGATGACGACATTGAAGTGAAAGGAGATTCCTTCGCCTGGTTTGACTATTTTGGCGATGGAAGCATTGGTGATCGAGTATCGTCGAGTTGAGTTGGGGATGGCTGACCAGGTGCCGAAGGTGGAAGCGTTGGTGCCGATGGTGACGGGTGGGCCTGGTATGAGGAGTCGGGTGTTGAGGTCCCAGTTGTTGGCTGAAAATGAGGCCATGCCATCAAAATGAGGCATGCCTTCAAAGATTTCGATTGTGGTGGTGTTGTTTTTGACGCTGAGAATCTTGCCGGCAGTGGCCATGCGTGGGTTTTGGTCGATGATGAGATTTTTGGTCGTGAAGTTTTTGCAATCCCGGATATCAAGATGGCGGGCCCCCGTGACTTCATTTTTGAGTTCAAGATTCATCTCGAGAGTGGTTGCTGGGTTGCCCTGAGAGTCGATCGCTCCTTGGAGGGTCCAGTTGCTCAAATTCCAGAGATGTAACATGGAAAGTCGGCCGCTACGGTTGGCGATGGATGCCTCTGCGAGGTTGTAAGTTCCTGGTTGAAAGGAAATTGTGACGTTCGATTGTTTCGAGGCAGAAGTGATGGCGGCTCGAATCTGCTGTGCGTCACATTTGCCGTCATTGGGAATGGCGCCGAAATCGGAAACTCGAATGATGGAGGTGTTAGCGAGGGCCAATTGGGGAACAATTGCTAGCAGCAGCAGGGGATTTTTTTTAAACATGAATTTGTTGTATGTAATCGATCCGAGGCCATTTTACGTGTTCGAGTGAGAATGTTATTTCAGATCTCGCGCAATTTTTGGGGTTGTTGTTTTGTTGTTGTGGTTGAGTTTCTTGAGAGTGAAACGGAAGAGATGGTTTCGAGTGGCTCTTTTTCTAGGCCTGTTGTTTTTGGGGATGTTTGGTGTTGGGCTTTGGGTGGGAGCGGGATCGATTGTGTCTCCAAAACGGAGACCCCTCCAGGATTATCATTTGGGTTATCTGGATGGGAGTCAGGTCGATGGAGTGGTCGTTTTGAAGAGGAGTTGGGTGGGTGGGAAGGTTCCGGGTCTTTTGGTGCGACCAGATCGAACCGGGGGACTTGGGGAGAGGGGGAGCATTTTAAGGAATCAAATGGTTGAGAGATTAGGGCGCATTGAATTTGGAGATGAGCGAGGATTGGTGGTTTTGATGCATGGACGGAAGGGGAGGAAAGAGGATCTCTTACCGGTAGCGGAGAGGTTCTGTGCGGTGGGTTTTGTTTGTGCCTTACCAGATTTGCCGGGGCATGGAGAGAGTCCGGTGGAGTCTGTTGGTTATGGAGTTCGGGAATTTGAGCGTTTGTTGGCAGGGAGGGTGGCGGACGAGGCGATGATGGAGGTTGGTCAAATGGAGCAATTTTTGTGGGGGATGTCGATGGGTGGTTCTTTTGTGGTTCATGCGATGGTTGAGGGGCCAGAGCGATGGAAGAGAGCTGTGATAGTCGCGTCGTTTGATCGGTTGGACGGAGTGGTTGGGGATTCGTTGGGAGTGTGGTCAGGTTTGGTCATGCCAATCTTGAGCGAAGTTGTTGTCTGGCGGGGAGGAGAGAGGATGCACGAAGTTCGACCGGGAGAGTTGGCGAAGGGGGTTAGGGTTCCGGTTTTTGTAGTTCACGGCGACAAGGATGAATTTGTTCGTTTTGAACGGGGGCAGGAATTGTTTTATGGATTCACAGGGAGGAAAGAGTTTCTCAAGGTGGAGGGTGGGAATCACGACAATGTGTTGGTGACAGATGCACCTGTTTATGCGGCGATGGCCAGTTGGTTGTTGGGAGAGGGGAAATAGAATCGAAACAGAATCTGATCGACTTGTTACCTTAACGGGGGGATAGGTTCGCCTGTTTTGGTGTTGATGGAATACTGGGCCTGTTGTTCCTCAAGTCTCTTTTGGAGATGAGAGAGCATTTCGTTGAGTTTTTTGGGGTGGGTGCGAGCAAGGTCTCGAGTTTCTCCAATATCGTTGGAAAGGTTGTAGAGTTTTGTGGTTCCGTTTCCGTAGTGGTGGATGATTTTCCACTCGTCTTTTCTGAGGAGGGCAAAGTGATCGTGATTGTGACCGTGGGGAAAGTGTTGATGGAATTCTTGGGGGCGGTGAGTTCCGGGCGATCCTTTGAGGTAGGGGGTGAGGCTGTGTCCATCGATGGGATGAGATATTTTGATGTCGCAAATTGAAGCAATGGTCGGGAAGAGATCAAGGCAGGTTACAATATCGGATGTCAGAGAATTGGGAGAGATGGAGAGTGACTGTTGAATCGGGTTTGATGAATCGGGCTCAGCCCAAGAAACGATGAGTGGGACTCGGATGCCTCCTTCCCAGGACGTTCCTTTTTTTCCACGGAGAATGGGAGCTGGAGCATCGCTGCCATTGTCGGAGAAGAAAATGACGAGAGTGTCTTTGGCGACGTTGAGAGACTTAAGTTCTTTGAGAAGTTGTCCGAGCGAGTGATCAACTGCTTCCACAAGCGACGCGTAGGCAAGTTCTTGCCCTTTGAGATCAGGAAAGTTTTTAGTGAAGCGTTTATCCGAGTTCCATGGGAGATGAACTGCGTAGTGGGACATGTATGCAAAGAATGGTTTGTCGTCCTTTACGGCTTGTCGAATCGCGCTCTTCATTTCGAGGGTGAGTGCTTCGGTGAGGTCGATGTTGGTGTGGTGATATTTTTCGAGTCCCGGAACCTGCCAAGCACCTTTGCCGGCTCCGAATTCATCGGAGGCGAGGTGGGACCCGAGGCCTCCGGCGCCGTGTCCGGCGATGTTGATGTCAAAGCCGATGGCTTTTGGGTTTCCGGCGAAGGAGTCATTGCAGCCAAAGTGGGCTTTTCCGGCATGGATGGTGCGGTAACCTGCTTTCTTAAGCAAAGCGGGTAGGGTGACAAAAGAGGGATCGATTCCGGCACTTCGCCATTTTGGAGATTTGAGATGTGGAACGTTGTTCCTGCCAGTGTCTCGAGGAGATGCTGGGTGGGTCCAGGTTGTGACTTGATGTCTGGTTGCGCTCAGTCCAGTCATGATGGAGACGCGAGTGGGTGAGCAGACTGAATATGAATAGGCGGAAGAGAATTTCATCCCGGTGGAAGCGAGTGATTTGGTGTTGGGGGTGC
>JAHDGN010000180.1:0-2583 GCA_020627645.1 Akkermansiaceae bacterium | reverse complement strand
CAGAGGTTTGATTCGTGGACGGAATCGGTTTCCCGTCTGCGGTGTGATGGAACGGTACACTGGTGTCTTGCCAGCCAAAATCATCAAGAAGAAAGACAAGGATGTTTGGTTGCGTCTTTTTTGCAAATGAGGGCAGGGCTGAGAGACAAATCAACAAGAGGTAGGAGACGATCAATTGCATGGGGTTGGTCAAGGCGACACCCTGTTAGTTACTGGATCCTGGTGCAAATTTCTAAATCAATTTTTTGTCCTGTTTGTTGGGAGGATTTCGTCTGCTGGAAGCTTTGTCTTATTTTATTGACCGGCGAACTTCTGTTCCCATTCTAAGTATTCTTCAGGGTAAATTTTTGAATACCTTTTCAGCAGTTGTCTGTGAGATGCGTATGGACCAGTATCAAGTCGATCTACAAGGTCGAGGTTGGTTTTGCCAAGAGCGGCAAAAATTCGTTGTCTAGTTGATTGGTCTACCGGGCGCAGGAAAGAGATCGCAGATTTATCTCCAAACAATACGAACGAAAATGAATAGGAATAGTTCCAATAACCTATTGTTTCGGGGAGGTAGCGCATGGAGGAATGATGTTCTAAGATGGTCGGAATTGCAGATTCTGGTGACGAAGCGAGCCAGCCCATAAAAACAGCTGCTCTTTCTGGGAAGAAGTCTGCCTCTACCCAATTTTCCCATCGTTTATTCCATTCTTCATATGTGAAGTCATCATCTTTGGGCTCAGCCATTTCCTGGTGACCTTTACTTTTTTCAGTTAGGTGCGCCCATGCTCCTTGGCCATCACGTTTTCCCCAATTGATAAAAATTTGACGGTCGGCATACATGCCGAATTCGGTTGAGATATGTGGACGTAGAAATGAATAAGCTGCAATGGGGGCGTAATTTCCCCATGAAACACAAATCCGGCTGATGACATTTTCGGAAATTCTTTTGTCTCCGATGTTTTTTGCTATCTCGAGGGCTTTTTGGTGCTGACCGTCAGGAATGCGGTTGAACTGTTGTTGGTAGGAGTCTAGGTCATCAAAGAAGTAGTCTGACCCAAAGCGTCTTTCCTTGAGGTCGGCAACGGCTTGGTCAATGAGTTGATCGAGGTCAAGGATTCGGGATTGAGTGGGGGACTTGGAGGGTCTGGATGAAGGGGCGGAAATTAGGGAGTTTTGGTTTTTTGAGATTGCTGAGCGGTCCGTGTCATCTCCCTTGGTCGCAAAACCAATTGCGATCGTGAGGGCAACCAAGAAGAGAAGTAGAGCGGATGAATATAAGATCGGGTTGGACGATAGTGGTGTCAGCCAAGAACTGCGTCGTGTTGGCAAGTCGGTGGGTTTGGCCATGCCCTGGCGTAGGAGCTCAGGAGATGATGAGGAGGCGGTATTGGCTTCGCTTGAATTTGAAGACAATACCAGACCGAGAGCTCCTGCTGAAACTTTGACTCCGCGGGAAGAAAACCATTTGCGAAGCTGATGGATTGAGCGGGAAACGCGCTTTTGTGCGGCCGCCTCGGAAATATCTTCACGATCGGCAATCTGGCGATAGGTCAACCCGGCGATAAAGTGCTCTTCGACAAGTTGGCGGTCTTTTTGGGGGAGTGAGGAGAGGGCTTCTTGAATATCTGCAATTGGTAAATTGGGTTTAGGGGGCTCTAAACAGTTGCTAGAGAGTTTTTTACGGGCTTGGCGCGTCTTGATTTCTCTGCGGACGTAGCTGACCGAGAGGTTCTTGGTAGTGGTTGCGAGCCAGGATTGAAGCGCGCTAGGTTCCTTGATTGAATTTGCGCTTTTGGCGAGTTGCATGAAGACATTTTGGGAGATTTCTTCGACTGCAGTTTGATCGTTGGTGATCTTGAATGCGATTTTGCAAACTGTGGGTTTATGCTGGCTTACCAATTTTTCAAAAGCTGACTCCGAGCCGGTTTGTTGAAAAAGTTGGAGGTGAGATTCGCTCATTCGGTGACGACATTTCCGTGCTCTCGTTATCATACACCCTACAAGTCGTCCGGGGAGCGAAAAGTCAGACATTTATTTTTGGCAATTCTGAGGATGGGGCTTTTTTTCGGAGGGTAGAAACCTTTATCTGAATGAGTTGTTTTCTAGGAGGGGTTTGCTGGTCAAAGGGTTATGCCACTTCTGATTTCAAAACGGCGAAGTGGTGTTATTGGTAGGTGAGTTGGGTGGTGACGGTCATGGGAGACTTTGCTTGGAATCGGACCCAGTAGGCGTTGAATGACTCGGGAAAGGTGTGGGTGAATTCTTTTTGGGCTGAGAGGGTGGTTGTCAGGTAGGTCACCCAGTCGCCATTCCCAGAAATATCGATTTGAATATCGATTTGGCCGTTTTTCGAGCTGCGAATAGAGAGCGATTTTTTATCGTATCCGGTCATGAGGTAGGGGTCTGAGAGGGTGCCTTTCGTGACCGGTGGTTTTGAACCATGGGCCACCGGTCCCGATTGGTTTTCCGAGTGACCAGAGGTCATCGATCGCGCCCATCCATAGTCCGGTTTTTCCGTCGGTGCTGGTTTTGATATGTGGGTTCACAGCCATCCCATAGCGGTTTAGAGATCGCCGTTGGTTGTTGAGTTTACGT
>JAHDGN010000179.1 GCA_020627645.1 Akkermansiaceae bacterium | reverse complement strand
TTCCGTGTCATTCCGTGCCTTCCGCGGTTCCAAACTCCACAACCACGCCCCTCAACCAAGCATTCACCAATCACAGCTCGCCAGTCTCCAACCGCGGCGCTGTCCACTCCACCTCACCACTCACATAACTCTCATGTTTCCATATCGGGACCCGAGACTTAATCGAATCAATCAAAAACCGATTCGCCGCAAATGCCTCCTCTCGGTGAGACGAACTCACCAGGGTCACTACCGCACAATCTCCGATCGACAAATCCCCCACACGATGCACCGCCAGCGCATGAGTCACCTCAAACTTCTCCAAAGTCTCAGCAACAACCCGCTCCCCCTCCTTCTGAGCCAACACCGGATGATGAGTATACTTTAACGCCCGAACCGCTCGCCCCTCATGATGATTCCTCACCCACCCCTCAAAAGCCACAAAAGCTCCACAGGATTCACCCAAAATCCGCTTCCTCAGTTCCACCACATCAATCTCATTTCCCTGAATCCTAAACATGTCCTTTCTCTACCCTCCCGCAAACGGAGGCATCAACGCAATCTTCATCCCATCACTCAACAAAGCCCCCCAATCAGCAAACTCATCATCCACCGCAGCCTTCACATGCGGCAAATCCAACGAAAAACCATATCGCAACCTCAGCTCCTCCCATAAGCCCGCCAGAGTCGCCGCCGATGTCCGACACCTCTCAACATCCCTCCCCGCCTCTTCACTCAACTTCGCGAAATACTCCACTTCCACCTCCTTCTCAACCACCCCAACCTCCTCCAACCTCCTCAACTCCTCCAAATGCTCCGGCCGATTCAAATTCAAAAACATCTGAGGATCCCCCGCCTCCAACTCCACTCGATCCAACCCCGCCAAAAATCGCCTCGCACACCTTCGCCCCTCCCGAATTGAATTCTCCAACTTCCCCTGAGCACCCGGCCCATAGAGCGCAAACAACGGCTCTGCCTCACCATCCAACGGACTCACAAAACAACAAACATCCTTCCCCTCTTCAAAACCACCCACCAAGCTCGACACATCCTCCTCCCTCACCCTCGGCAGATCGCAAGCAATCAACAACCAACAAGTCTCGGAATCAAAATCAAAAGCAGCCTGCAAACCACCTAACGGCCCAGGCGATTCCTCCAAATCACGAATCACCGGCAACCCAAAATCCCGTTGATCCCGAAACGCCACCGACAAATACACCTCATCCGTCTGCGACCGAGCCAACCTCACCGCCCGATCCAAAAGCCGCTCTCCTCCCAATTCCAACTCCCACTTATCTCGCCCCATCCGAGACGACTTTCCTCCCATTAAGATGAGCGCCTTCATTGCTCAAAATCAGATTTGCCCCCCCTCTTTTTCACCAACTTCAGATCCGAAATCACAATTCCCGGATTCACCGCCTTGCACATATCGTAAATCGTCAAAGCCGCCACCGACGCCCCAGTCAATCCACCCCCGTCTTCCCAGTCGTCTTTGCCAAACACCTCACCAACAAAGACTCCTCATCCAAAATCTCAACCTCCACCTTAGCCGAATCCAAAGGCAAAGGATGGCAGAGCGGCACCAATTCGGATGTCTTCTTCGTCCCCTGAATTCCTGCCAAAATCGCAGTCTGCATCACCGGCCCCTTCTTATTCCTCAGCTCCCCTCCCTCCATCTCCCCGATCAGCTCCCGACCCAAAACCACCACACACGAAGCCACAGCCTCCCTCACCGTTTCGGCCTTCCCAGAAACATCCACCATCCTCGGCTGATTCGTTTCGTCCAAATGTGTCAATTCGCCCATCAAGGAAACTCTCGCCATCCTCCCCAAAATCACAACCCCCAAAACACCTCTTCTTCAGAACTCATCTCAACCAAGGGCCTGTTCAACAACCAATTACTCTAAGGCTCCGCTAAAAAGCTCTAGGCTCTTCTTGAGGGAGCTCCACCGATAGTGCCCACACCCAAAACAACCCTAAAAATTAAGACAAGAAGAGCTGCGATCACGAATGAACCAAAAATCCAAGAACGAGAAACTGTGAGATAGCTCTGACCCAATTCACCTCGAGTGGCCGCAATCAAATCTAAATCAACCTGAAGCGCCCAACCGCAAAAACACGTTATCAAAGCGACAGTCCCGAAAACAATAAATCGCGGAACACCCTTCAGAAAAGTAAGCGCCAATCCTGCACTAACTCCGGAGACGATAGAGACCCCGTAGAAGAACGACACAGGAGTCATTTTGTCGGCAATCTCAGCAACAATCACCATCAATATTAAAATACGAGAGACGTCGACAAACTCAAGCGCGTTCAATGATTAAGCGCGACGCCATATTGCACCAGTTTGGTTTCTACGAGCTATTGCTGCGGAACAAATCTCAGCCTCCCAGACGCTCGTAGCCAGACGCAAACCCAACCGATAAGGCTAAGGATCGCGGTCGAAGCCATAAAAACGTAGTAATCACGATCCGATTCGACCACACGGCCCATCATATTTAGAGATGCGCCTTCTGACAAATAACCTGCCAATCCCACCAACGCCGCGAAAAACAGGATTGTCCCCACAATCGCAAGACCCCAAATGTTGAATACGAAAAGCTGAAATAGGATTCTAGACCAATGATTGCTCATCTGGGACGCTTAAAATTTTTGGAACAACATTTGAACTCTCCGGTGACTAACTGATTTTCCAGCCAACTCGATCACCGTCGAGACACTTTCTTGTCTACAAACTTATCCCAAGAACTCAAGGCGCCATTATCCGTGGGGCGCAGGGACTTCTTTGGCTTTGGTTGATTGTTCTCTAACAATCACTGCAAGCGCATCCATGAGCTCGTCCTCTCTATTTAAAAACCCCTCTTCTAAGCGATCGAGTTCAGAACCAAAACGGTCACGAAAATCGTCCGGATCTGATCCGTCTGGGATAGGACCAGACCAATATTGACACCACAAATCATGCACTAATCTCAAAATATTCGCGCAACTGTCTATCCTCACAATTTCGTAGAATTTCGCAATTGCCAAAACCTCATCGCCGATAGAGCAAAGGTACCCATGAAGCCCACCATTCTGAATCAGCCCAAAGGAACGATAGACCTCCACCAATGCTCGAGTTGACTCGGACAAACCCTGCTCAGGAAGGCTGCATACTTGGCAAAAATAATCATCAACGATCTCCCAGTTTTCCATCTTACTTGAATTTATAACGAACGGCACGGCAACGCACAAGATGCCTGATCTCTTTTGACTTTTGTCAGCTCGAAATCCTTATCGAAACAAGCGGTCTCCCGATGACCGAGCAGGTATGTCTTGGTTGCTGTCCTCCATATTATTCTACCTATAGCGATCTCTAACCTTCAATCCCGGCGTAATAGGCCCCTTTATCATGCTATTAATCCGAAAATTAAATAGCGCACACTCTTTATGATCCCTTTGCGCAGTATGCTAGATGGTTTAAGTTGAAATACTTCATCATGCGGGTGGGAAGCTTCTGCAAGCGACGGCAAAAACTTACGACATTGTTTTTGAGCTCTTCAAAGGTCCGGGGCGCTCGACCCTGATGGACATTCTTTTTCAGATCTCTATTGAGATATTCATCGGGATTAAGTTCTGGCGAGTAGGACGGAATGAAATACAGTTCGATCTCCTTGGCGTGAGCTTTGGCCCAGGCTTTGACCTTCTTGCCATGATGCACGCTGAGGTTGTCGGCGATGAAGAAAACTTTACGTTTCTCGCTGCGAATCAGGCGGATCAAAAACAGGATGTATTTATTCTGTGTCATACTCGAAGTGTAGCACATCCACCGCATGTCACCTCTTCCAGTCAGGGCAGAGATCAGATTGATTTTAAGCTTTTTGCCGGTCTTCTTGACAACCAGAGTCTTTCCGCGCGGTGAATACCCGCGTTGACAAGAAATCTCATTGGTAACCTTGGTTTCATCTCCCCAGTAGATCGCCGCCTTTTGCTCTTTGGCCTGGCGCTCAATCTCCGGATAGATTTCCTCCCTCCATTTCTTGACCGCCATCGGGCTCTGCTCGTAAGCGCGAGTCAAAGGTTTCTGAGGGGTGAAACCCCAGCGCTTCAAATAGTTTCCCATGCTGTTAAGAGTAAAGTGAACCCCGTAAACCTCATCGATATAGTCCCTTACCGCAGCCCGAGTCCATAAGACGAATGGCATCTTGAGCTGGTCAGGAGTCTGCTCGCTAATGGTCCGAACAATCGCAGCACATTGCCAAGGTTTGAGGAGTCGTTTTTCTCCGACTTTACGACCACGAGGGCGAGCTCGCAGAGCGTCGCGACCTTGTTTGTCATACTTGCGACACCAGCGATTGACTTGCTCGCGAGTCACCCCGAGCAGCTTGCCCACCTCACGCTGAGTCAGCTCATTTTGATAAACCATATAGATGGCCTTCATCCTGATGACCTCTTGTTGCTCTTGGTTCAATGACCGGGCGTCTGCTTGCGCTTCATTCATAAGAACCTAACAGCACATACAGTGCCAGTGTGAGCTATTTAAGTTCCGGATTAATAATGGTGCATCTTTTATCGATTGGGGTAGGGACACCGATGACTCGATGCCCCCCTCGCAGATCCCGGCGTGCGGAATTACCGCACCGGGCTCCTCGCAGGACGCGCATTTAGAGCTTCTCGATTTCCTCGTTTAAGTTGACTCATTTGATAGTCCATTAAGTTCATTTTGACGAGCTGATTTCTCAAGCATTCATGTTCACACGTAGAGGGGGTAACCCCCAGTCAAGCCATCTCCGACTAAACTGGGTCCAAGTCATTCTCCGTCGCTGACTTCGACGGTTCAGCCATTTGTAACGCAGTCGCTTGGTCTCAAGGTCATACTTCGCAAGCATGTGCGAGTTCCCCCGCACCCCGTAATAGTTCCAATAGCCCTGTAGTCTGCGCCGTAGCACCACTAAGAGATCTCGGAATTTCACATGACGCGACCTTTTGATCCATTCTTTAAAAGCACCAAGGCTCCCTCGGAATTTCTCTTTGTTGGTCTCAGGTCTCACGAAACGATAACTCCGACACTTCTGACTCCTCGACCATGCGAAGTCGAAACCGAAGAAGGCTAACATGCGAAAATCGCACTCATCACTTTTACGAGTGTTCTGATAGATCGCGTGAACTTTACGAGGGTTGGTCACAATGACTCGATGATTTAATCCCGACCGAAAATGATAAATCCATGGGCTATGGGAACCCAACTCAAAAACAATCAATGATCCAGGATGCCTTTAAGAAAGTCTCCGTAGTCCTTCACGCGTATGAACGATTGTTCGTTCGTCGATAATTTCCCCCTCTTGATTGAGGACGCAGATCGCATATTTCTTATCACCTAAATCGGTCCCAACCGTAACCCCTGAACTTGGTTCTATTTTTGTATTCATCGCAGAAGGCCGTTTATCAGAGAGCGGGCTAACACTCGCTCTGCCTTCTCATCTAATCTTGTTAGGCCTTAATGAGATTGCAAGTTTTCCGGTCTTCCCAGGCTGGCCACCCAAAGATTCCGCTCAACTCTTCGATCCCGCAATCCGCATCCGCCGCGGAATGTAGGCTTCTGAAAACTCCTTCATTTCGCGCCTCCTCGAATGCCGATTTAATCATTTCACCAATCATAAGTGCCTTACTGTCGTCTTCACCATCGTCGATCTCCCAGTGAGGCCTCTCAAGAATATCCTCTTGAAGATGAAGCGTCCATGATCCGTCCGGCCCACCGTCAGTCTCCGAATTGAAATAGACTGAGAACAAGCCTCCTTGGATAGTCTGGTAACCGAGTTGAACGAACGTAACTGGATCAGAGCCCTCGTATGCAGCAACGCGTGATCGAATGTAGCTTTTGACTTCAGCCTTTTCGGTTTCGAGATTCATCTTGAGTGCTTTTTCTTATCAACGTCATAGAGCACCACCACTATATGGCAGTGGCACTCCGAGACTTGGTTTGGTGGCTAATAAACATAAAGCAGAATCCGCAAATCCGGTCTTGTAGTGTTTGGGTGACTAGCCTTGTTCGACTTGTTGATTTTCGGTAGCTTGAGCATCCCGAAATAGTGCGACTTGGTCTACTCGAGAACGACGTGCGATATCTGGATTAGAGCTCAGCCAATTCTCGAATTTTTGGAGTTCTTCTTCAGACAAATTGACTCCTGATATGGCTCCAGGAACTTGGGAACAGTCAAAGTGACCACCGGGCATCGACATCAATATTGAGTATAAAAGTCGACCAGAAACAAGCAGGTATGTGCCAAACCCCAATGGAAGGAATGAACCATAAATGAGTGCATGAATCGGTGCAGATGCCCGTTCTCTTCCTGATTCGGATAGTCCCTCGAGCAATTCCTTGAGGGTCATCCAACTCGTGAAAGCACCATACAATCCAGTAATTCCGATGTAGAGTAGAATGACACCAAGGAATTTGACGAGAATCCAGCTGAGATCTGATTTAGACATTTGAGTGTGATATTTTTAGCCTAACGTAAATGGCCTACCTCCGCTCACCCGAACTAGCGAGCAACTCCGATGCAGCGTACATCTCAGCAACTTAAACAAAATCCAGACAAACTCAAGTGCGTTCAGGGATTGGATGTCGCAGGGCGATCAAGCTAGGGAGAGTATCGATTCACGGTAGCTGAAGTTTAGGAGTGCTTGGCGGCGTTTCTTTGGCATCGACTTCACTGTTGAATGATCATTGTTGAGCAAGTTCAGCACGATTCTTCTCACGGTTCCCAGGTTCTTTGCCGCATTACCTGCTCTTGTCTGGTTCTCATCTTCACGAAAGGTCGTATCAAGCTGCCAGTGACAGTTGTTTTCGATTTGCCAATACGCTCGTATCCATTCGCGTCAGGTTAAGGAACGAAGGCCTGATTCTATGGGAGATTCACGGC
>JAHDGN010000178.1 GCA_020627645.1 Akkermansiaceae bacterium | reverse complement strand
TCGTAAACGACATCGTACTTCCAGTCGCCGGATCCAGGTAGTCGTTTGCAAAAATAGGATCAAAGGGATGGGTACCAGTCTCCTTATGAGGGGCTTTGAACGAAATCGACATACAGAATGGCTTCCCCAAAGCGACCGAACTCGAAATAAAGTCCCGCCCCCACGCCCCCAGAGCACGAGTCGCATGGGGAAACTCAGCCGCATACTGGGCAAGCCCAGGGATGTTCGCCGTGGTATAAGAAGACTGCCGCTGAGGCCCCGGCGCATAGACATCAAACCCATCGCCGCGATCAATTTCCTGCAAACCTTCCAACCCAATCTTTCCTGCAAAACCAGTCCGATATCCCGCATTCTGCAAAAGGGTTGGATAAGAATTGTTCCAAATCTCTGGCGTAAAGTTGGTCGTCGTAAAACTTGCTCCATGCTTATACTCATGCATCCCCGAAAGGATCGTCCCTCTCGACGGCATACAGTGAGGAGAAGTCACATAGTTGCGGTCGAAAATCATCCCCTCCGAAGCAAGCCGATCCTGCTCAGGCGTAATCATCTCGTCATTACCATAGCAGCCCAAAGAATAAGTCGCCTGATCATCCGAAAGCAAAAAGACAATATTTGGAGGCGTCGCCGGAGACGACTTCGCAACTCGAATAAAAAGTTGATCCTCAGACTCTAAATTGAATTCAGAAAGATCATAAGTTCTCGTAGTCGACCCCCCCCCATCAGCATTGACCCCACTCGCCAACAACCCTGTCCAGTGCTCCAGATCATCAGACATCTGAATCTCAAAAGTCTCTCCCGGAGTAGACCTCCAGGTCAAAGTGAGATTTGAACTCCCCACATCGAAACTCGATCTCTCAACCACAAAATCATCCGAATCTGTATCTGCATTGAGCAGACCTGAGCCCAGGCCAAAAAAACCGGCCAGCAAAGTCTTTACATTCATATTTTTAGGTGTGCTTTCTTAATTTTTATCAACCTCGATACCGACAGCCACTAGCTCGAGAAGTCAAAAAACATCCTCGAAATAGCCCTCGATCGATCTCGCCCCAGAAAAGCCTGAAGACTGATGCTAAGGAACTAACATCACCAGACTTCTAAGCGCAACCATTATTTGCAGGCACTTATTAACCGAATCTTTCCGCACCTTTCCTGAAGCCATGGAGGGAGTCTCAGACCTCAATCCAAGTACCTCCCCTCACCTCCCCCTCACCAAAAAAGAAATCCACCCTCACCCTAAAACCCCAAACCACCCACGGAGCGACAGCTCCCCTATAAGCCAACAGCTATACAATAACCAACGCCGAAAATCCAACACCCTGACAAACCTCAAAAGCTTAACCACCAATTCATATCAACGTCAAAAAATCCCTCGGCCTCAACTGACTCCCCCCTACCCAGAACTTAAGGAATCGTCCTCACAAAGTTGTTCCCGAACCCAGGATACCCCCCATACTGAACACAATTCTGAACCCACGCCTGTTGCTCCTCATCATATTTCGCTCTCATCGTATTCAGCAAACCAGCGAAATTTGCATCACTCGCCAAATTATTAATTTCTAAAGGATCATTGTTGAGATCAAAAAGCTCCTCCACTGGAGCCGGAGACCCCCACCAATAGGAATACTTAATGTCATTGCTCACCACCGTGAGCGAAGCTTGATTTTCAAACGAAGCCTTACAATAAATCGCCACCTGATCATGCCCACCCGTCGTCGGGTCGTTCAAAAGCGGCACCAGGCTTAACCCATCCATATTCGCCGGAATGTCCACTCCAGCCAAATCAAGAATCGTCGGTGCAATATCAAGATTAGCAGTCAACCGTTTGCACCGCATCTGTTGCCCGCTCGTCACCGCCCTCGGATCGTAAATCATCAAAGGTGTTCGCGAAGCTTCTTCCATCGGATAATTTTTGGCCGCAAACCCATGCGACCCCAAAAGATAACCGTTGTCACTCGTATAAATAATCACCGTATTGTCCGCAATACCCTGCTGGGCTAACTCGTCACGGATCATCTTAATTGCCGCATCAATTCCCAAGATTTCCCGATAATAGGGAGCCACTGCATTGTCGTAATCATCCTGATAACCCCAAGTCACAAAACGATCCCACATCTTACCAGAACGAGACTGAGGCGGCCTCAAATCCGCAAAATCACGACCGAAGTTCCCAGGCTTCGTAAAAGACATCGTACTTCCAGTGACCGGATCCAAGTAATCATTCGCAAAAATAGGATCAAAGGGATGAGTCCCAGTTTCCTTATGAGGTGCTTTGAACGAAATCGACATGCAGAACGGCTGCCCTAAAGCGACTGAACTCGATATAAAATCCCGCCCCCAAGCACCCAGAGCACGGGTCGCATGAGGAAACTCCGCCGCATACTGAGCCAGCCCAGGGATGTTCGCCATCGTATATGATGACTGCCGCTGAGGGCCTGGCGCATAGACATCAAAGCCGTCACCACGATCAATCTCTTGCAACCCCTCCAACCCGATCTTTCCCGAAAAACCAGTCCGATAACCCGCATTTTGCAAAAGCGTTGGATAAGAATTGTTCCAGATTTCCGGCGTAAAGTTTGCCGTCTCAAAACTCGCCCCATGCTTATACTCATGCATCCCCGAAAAGATCGTTCCCCGTGCCGGCATACAATGAGGAGAAGTCACATAATTGCGGTCGAAAATCATGCCGTCCGAGGCAATCCGATCCTGCTCCGGCGTAATCATCTCATCATTACCATAGCAACGCAAAGAATACGTCGCCTGATCATCGGAAAGTAAAAACACGATATTCGGCGGAGTGAAGGGCGACGTCCGACAAACCCGGATAAAAAGTCGATCCTCCGAATTCCAATTCGACTGAGAAAGATCAAAAGTCCGAGTCGTTGACCCTCCCCCATCAGCAGCCACCCCACTCGCCAGCACCCCCGTCCATTGCTCGAGATGACCTGACACCTGAATATCAAAACTCTCACCAGGAGCAGAACTCCACCTTAACGTGAGACTTGAAGTCCCAGCATCATAATCCACCTGCTCAACCACGAGATCACTCGCAGCTAACAAGCTAGCCCCAACACCAAACATTCCGATCACGAGAGTCTTAAAATTCATATCTTAAAGTGCGCTTTCTCAAATCAGATCAACAGTCACATCGATCAGCGCCACCCCGAAATGTCAAAAAACATCGTCGTAATGATCACTATCGACCCCCGAAAAATAGTCCGAAGATTGACCCTAAAGAACTAACGCCATCAAATCCATCCACGCAACAACTATTTGCAAGCACTTAAAGACACCACTTCCACTCGCCGAATTGCCCCATGCCAAGGTCACCTCAAATGGGCACCCGAGGGTTAAGCATAGCCCGCTTCATGCGCCCCTATCCTCACCCCCAATCCCCCCAATCTGCCTTAATCCATCGAAATCTGTGCTTACAATCCTTCCACGAAGAAATGCTCACGACCTCATATGATGCACCACATACCGCAAACTGAGAATTCCCTTCAGCTAAAGCTAAGACTCAAAATACCAAGAGATAATTTGACGAATCAAAATTGCAAAGAAAAGCAACAAAAAGAACCAAATTGGCAAACCGTGCCTGCGCCCCAGCCAGATCAATCCTGAGATCAAGATCAAAGAAACCACTTGCACGATGATCATGTCATCTAAGGTAATTTTTGAGAAAAGAAGGAAATAATTGCTCATCAATTTTTTACATTTCGAGGCTTCAACACCAAATCTATATTTTTCGAGGTTTTCAATTTTTGAGTGTCAAGTAGCACTCATGATACCAAGAGCTCTTCAGTTGAGAAGCCAGGGGTTGAGCAGTTCCCCCTAGCTTCTCAATCCCCCCAATCTGTCTCAATTCATCGAAATCTGTGTTGATGTCGTCCAACGAGCCCAAGCGGTTTTTAAATCCCAAATGACACCCAAGAAAACCAAAAAATTTAGAGTCATCAGAACAGCTAACAAAACTCTGTTTGGGGCTTCAAAATTGATTGTAGATTCCCAGCTCCTGATCGTAATCCTGGCTGAAAATCTCCCAAACTGACATCGTTAAGTTCTGAGCAAAAGTCAGTCTTAATTCGGTCATTTTTGTTCCACGGGTGTATGCCTCTTATTGAGACAACATTGAACAGCAGTTTGCATGTCTGATAAACCTCGTGGAACGCTGATTCTCTCGTCTTATTGAGACGGGTTTCTCCGACTAACTTCAGATAAAATGATCTAATGCGGAGTCGGGCTTGCCTCCAAAGGTAAAATACACGAGATGAAACTAAAGTTCACTTATCTCCTCCCTCTAAATCACCACAAGTTACTCAGCCTCGCTGTGGAGATTCGTCGTAAACCCTGCCCCCGCTGCCAACAGTCTGGAACCATCAACCGACACGGATACTCCAGCGGATACCGCGCTTATTATCATCAACGCGAGGTGAGAAGAATACGTTTTTTTGCTCCAACCGCCGCAGTCATCAAGGATGTGGTCGCACCTTCTCCATCCTTTGGAGTCACCTCATCGCCCATACCAGTATCGCATCTTCCCAACTTCTCGACCTGATTTCCAGTGCTGTTCAAGGCCAATCACTTTATCGAATTTGGTATCAAAAAAATTTTCCCTTCTCCATTTCCACGGCCTATCGATGGTGGAAACGTTGGCTGCGTCATCTACCACATCTGCGTAGCCATCTCTCACGCACCCATCCACCGCCACGCCAGCAACACCACTGCTCCAGCAACACCACCTTCCTTCACCTCACTCAGGCTTACCCTAACAAGCGCTGCCCGATCACCGCGTTCCAGTATCAACAGCAACTGGATTTCCTCCCCTAACAAAAGATCATTTGTAAGCCCATTGCTCCTCAAAACCCACCTGACTCAATCCCCACTTTTCCATTTTGACATCGGGTCACCCCAGACCATCCCGAACAAAAACACCCGGCAACACAATCTGAACATCTCACCTCCGTGGCCTTCTCTGCCACGTTTTGTCCCCACAGATGAAACGTATCTCAAACTACCTTAAAATGCGTGTCCTTGGCGCGCTTGAACACGCCCCAGGTAACAGCATGATGGCTCAATACAAAGCGGTGAGCCAAATGATCTTCAAAGACGAGGACGGCCATCCCCACCAGTTCACCTGGCGAACCATCCAGACTTGGTGGTATTACTATCGCCGCCACGGAATCACAGAGAACCCCGTCCGCAGCGACAAAGGAACCATGCGCAAAGTCGCCCCGGAGGACTTGCTCGAAGCCATCGAACAAGTCCTTCCATCCTTCCGTCAAAAAACTCCCAACATCCAAGCCCTTTACCGAGCCTACATCGAACAAGGAGTCCTGCGGCGAGAGCAAATCGCACCGAACACCTTCCGACGCGCCGTCAACAAATACGGCCTCCTCAAAGCGGATCAAGACTCACCCAAACGGCGACGCGCCTTTGCCAAGGCTCACGCCAATGACATGTGGCAGGTTGACACCCTCCATGGCCCATACCTCTGGTTTAATCGCAACGCAAAAAAGCCCACCCAGGTCTTCCTCATCTGCTTCATCGACGACGCCTCACGCGTCATCCCACACGGCCAGTTCTACCTCGCTGACGACACCGAAAACCTCATCCACTGCCTTCAACTCGCCCTATACAAACGCGGTGTCCCAAAAGCCATCTACGCCGACAACGGCAGCAACTACAAAGCCAAAGAGTTTAGCCAGATTACCACCTGTAAATTTTCACCCTGTGGTCGTGTTTTTGCCCCGTTTTTTACCAAATTGTCATCGTAGAACTTTACGCAAAACACAGCGCTAATTCGGCCATGCCGTGAAATATTCTCCTCAACAGATGATCCTCTGATACAATGAAGGTTCATGTATCGATTTATCCCAGATGTCGCTCTGGATAGCTGCGAGTTTCTCAACTTCCGCCTTGCTGTTCTTTCTCAGCCTTGCCCTCATTGCCAATGCTCTGGAAACCTCAAAGCGCATGGGTTTGTGAAAACAAAAGCTCAGCGAAATCTATCATCCCGTAACAGCGACATTCGAGCTCTGCGTTTCTGCTGCTCTGATCGCCGTTCCAAGAATGGATGCGGCCGCACCTTCTCCATTCACTTTGAACACTGCATTCCAGGATCAACACTACAGGCTCAAACCGTTTCCTCCCTCATCGAATCCTTTTCTTCCGAGTCTCGTCCCCAAGACAACAACAACTCTTGTTCTCGAAGCACTCGCTATCGCTGGAGAAAACGATTCAGGCTCTATCAGTGGCAGCTCAGATCCCTGAGTGCTCTTCTCAGGCCTCCAGAAAAAGACCCTCAAAATTCCTCAGCCGAAGAGATGACTCTCAAAGAACTCAAGCTCGCACTGCCAAACGCATCATGTCTCACCTCAGCTTTCCAGACAGCAGTTCAGCGCGATTTCTGCTCCTTGGGCACTGGGAAAAATCCACTTTGTCATCAAGTCGTCTCGGCATTCAAAAATCTTTTTCGAGTGGCAACACCAAATGACACTTTAGCCAGCCACCAGAAGACAACATGGCACCAGAAATTGCAGCAACATCACATGGTTGCAGATGAATTTTGGTGAAACGGAGCCAGGCTCTGCTGGGGAGCATCCTGCTAAGGGATAGCCAAGACCGAAGGCGACTGATGAGGTCGTAAAAACAGGGCGAGTCTGACCAATTCCACGTCAGTCTCGCCCTTCTGCGACCTGATCGCATCAGGAATTCAAAATCTCATCAAAAGCTTTTGGCGATGCCTCAGAAAAACCTACCCTGAAGCGCCGCACTCCTCGAAGGGCCAGACCTGTCATAACCCGCTGAACCAAGTACGATCACAATGGAAGCAAATTACGATGAAAGCGTGGAAATCTCAACAAAATGGGTGTGATTTTAAATGAAGTTTTTTGAATTTTAGAC
>JAHDGN010000177.1 GCA_020627645.1 Akkermansiaceae bacterium | reverse complement strand
AATAAAACCAACTATGATATCAACAGCCCTAAGTCGCGAACACTAAATGATCCCCAGACCTCTCCAAAATTACCTCCTTCTCCTCCTCACTCTCACCTCCACCCTCCATTCCCAGATCGAAGACGGTGGCTTCTTTGGCTTCGTCTACTTCCCCCAACAACAAGTCCCCACCACCTTCAACGCCGGATATTCCCAATATTCGGCCGTCTGGGAACTGACCGATAGTCACCCTCAAGGAGCATTCCAAGCTGGGCTCCCCCATAACTGGATGGAGGTTCTCAAACCAGCAGGGTATCCCGAAGCACCTGCCGACAACGAAGCCAAATACTACTCAACCATCGAAGGAGGACTCGGATACTGGGAAGATATTCGATTTGATACCCTCGCCCCCAAATTTAAAATGGGAGGCGTTGCGCGCGATTTCACAACAGTCGCCGACGGCCCTGGATGGGGGTGGGGCACCTGGGACAACAACCTCTCCGGAAAAATGGGAATCGCCCAGCTCAGCAACCAACTCATCTTCCCTCCCGACGGCCTTCCACTGGCCCAAAATTCACACGGTGACTTCTTCGGATACGGATACGGATACATGAATCTCCCACTGATTGATCCCAGCAATACCAGCTTCGGCTCCAATACCCCTACGGGTGGAAACTGCTGGACCCTCTTTATCAACTCGACCAATTTCAAAGGCCCCGCAGCCTTCTTCCTCCCCGATTTTTTCTCCGCTCCAGCCATCTCCGATCCTACCCTCTCTGGACTCTTTCTCGACACCCTCGACGCCAATCCCTTCCGCGGTGACGCAATGGAAATCCTCCATATCCCCTCCGCGGTCGCCACCACCACCAACGGCACCCAATACGCAAAGATCGCCAACATCCAATTTCCTGCCAACGAAGGAAACCGGACCGTTCTACTCCAGAACGTCAGGTCATACACCAAAGGCGCACTCTGGAACGCCGTGAACTCCTGGTTCAATGGTGGCCCAATCCCAACTGGCACCTTTCACGAACCCTCCTCACACCATCATCTCACCAACTTTGGACCGACTCCAATCCTGGACAGCGACGTCACGCTTGGACCCAAAACCACTCACGAATACGAACGACCAATCCTACACCTCCACAAACTCGCCCGAGGTATCGACAACCACCCTCACACCTTTCGCTACGAATGGACCTCACCCCTCGTCCGCAAAGTCGGGAACCACTTCGTTCTCCCGAACTACTACCGCCTCGACACCATCAACGACACTCCAGAATGGACCCCAATTCCAAAGTCACAAGTCCCACCCTCAACCGGACTCCTCGCAGTTCAATTCCCCCCAGAACAAAATCATTCACAACAACCTCGCACCACCCCACACACCACAAACCCCGACTGGACCGCTCCAGGCCCTGCAGCAGGCCCCTTCACCACCACCTTTGCCGACAACAGCCGGGCCACCTACTACTGGTATCGCTTCATCGACCAACCTGCCATCGTCAACGCCAAATACTCAGAAGCCAACAGGCAACAACTTCAACAACGTATCGAGCTCATTCACCGACACTGGCCCATCAACCGCAACTACATCCCCCCACCTACCTCCGGAACCCTCGCCTCCATTGATCCCGGATCAATCGTGACCCCACCCCCAGGACTCGAAGTCGGATACGTCCCAATCGTCACCCGACAGGAACTCATTGACCCCAATAATGACTACCAAAATTGGGCGAACACCCATTCTGCATCACGACTCTCCGACCCCATCGCTGACTTCGACAACGATGGCCTCAGCAACCAATTCGAACGACTTTTTGCCCTCGATCCGCTCTCCGCAAATTCCGCCTCCTCATCAATCATCAAACCCACGACATCACCCCACCAATTCACCTATCGACGCCGCCAAACCTCACTCACCAAAAAAACCTACTCCATCTGGCTATCCTCGACTCTCGAACCTAACTCCTGGTTCCGCGATGACTCCACCACTCAAAAAATCACAGGAACAAACAACGACGGAACTGAAAACATCCTCATTTCGATCAATCCCGCTCTCCTCAATAACCAAAAAGTATTTTTAAGAATCAAAGTCCAATAATACCGTTTCCAGCCTCAAAATAGCGGCATGACGGAGCGATTTTCAGAATGGACAAAACAGGAGAGGGAGTGGTGGCGCGACGACTAACGCCGCATATCTAACGCCGCATATTCTGGAAAGCACCCGCTCTCTCTCAGGTCCACGAAGCGCTACCTCAGAAACCTCCAAGAATCATCCCGCCATCTCGAAAAGAGAAGTCATACAACCCAAAGCCAGACCGATCAAGGCAAGAGGTCCAAAGCAAATCTGAAAACCTTTTCGATCGCCTCCTGATCAGAGATGAACTAAAAAATTTGTATGAAAAGTCTCATCGTGGCTCTGGCCATCTCCACCTCCCTCATCCCGGCACGAGGCACAAAAGAAAAAAAACCAATACCTACCACCAAAGCACCTGCACCGACCCAAGTCGGGAACTTCATCTTCAAACCCGACTCCAAATGGATCTCGGCCCCCAACACCCCCATGGTCAAAGCTTCCCTCGCACACACCAAAAAAACTGGCCCCGTCGTCAAATTTTACCACTTCGGCCAAGGCCAAGGAGGAGGCGTCCAAGCCAATCTAAAACGATGGAAAGGCCAGTTCCAAGGCTCTCCAAAATTCTCCTCCTCAGAGAAAACCTTTGGAAAACAAAAAGTCACCCTCGTCACCATCAACGGCACCTACCTCTCAGGCCCTCCCTTTGCTCGCAAAAAAACACCGATCCCAAACCAAACCCTCCTTGGAGCCATCATCCCACACCCCTCCGGTGACGTCTTCCTCAAGATGACCGGTGCCACCAAAGACCTCGAAAAAATTTCCAGCGATTTCGAAAAACTCGTCAGCAGCGCCTCCCCAACTCTCCCCAAAAAGTCATCCCTCAAAAACAAATAGAGCTAAATACCGAATCAAAAATGGCCGCGTGTCATATGAAAAAAATGACTCACCCAAAAAAGATCTAACTTGGGAGCACCTCAACGACCCTCCTGAGTGGGAATATCCTCCTTCTGCAATCATTCCCCAATCCCCAATTCCATCACTTAAGCACCTCAATTCTACCCACCCAAAATTCGCCGCCTTCAAAAATAACCCAAAAAAAGTGAGACCTAAAGTGGTTGTCAAGGGTGATAACCTTTGAAACTGCTATGAGCCAACAAACCGACAGCGAACTTCTATCTCAGTTCAGAAGTTCTAGATCCCACCAAGCGTTCTCAACTCTTGTCAAACGACATACTCCCCTCGTCTATGGAGTGGCCTTCCGGATCACCCATAACCATCACGATGCTCAAGACATCTCACAAGCCGTCTTTTCCCGCCTCATCAAAAACCACAAACGAGCTATCAACCTCAAATCACTCTCCAGCTGGCTCCACACAAACACTAGCCGACTCGCTCTCAACCACCTTCGAAATCAAAAAACCAGACTTAAAAAAGAACGCCTTGCCGTGCAACAAAATCAAACCGCCTCCAGCTCCGAGAACAAAAATGTGGAATTCTGGCAAAACATCGACGAACTCATCAAAAAACTCCCCGAGAAATATCGACTCCCTATCATTCTTTATCACCTACAAGAGATTCCAATCAAATCTATTTCCAAAAAACTCCAGATCAACGAAAGCACCCTCAAAACTCACCTCGAAAGAGGAAGATCTCTCCTAAAAAAATCACTTTTAAAACGAGGCCTCTCAACCACCACCACCATCACCACCCTCTTCTCCTCAAAAATCGAAGCAACCGAGCTATCACCAAAAAACCTAAATTCGCTGACCAATCAAATCCAACAACGCACCCACGAACTCATTACCAAAACCTCTTCAAACAGCTCTCTAACCGAACTGGCTCACACCCTCAAAATAACAAACCTCGCTCCAATCATCATGAAAAAACAAACTCTCCTTATTCCCCTCTTCCTCGCCGGAGGTCTTTTCACGAACAAAATTTTATCAAAAGATGACCAATCCAACTCAACTCAAATGACTCAAATACCCCCAAAAGACCAAATCGCAAGCCCCCTCAGGAGTCAGCCCCGTTCAGCAAAAACAAAAATCACTGACGTCCAAGACAATAAAATTTCCTCGTCAATCGTCCAGGTGATGCACACCAAAGAAGAAGATCGACTCCAAGCCATTCGCGACCAACTCAAACTGAACCTCAGGGACACCACCTACCAAACAGCCCTCGATCAACTAGGATTCCAGAAAAACCCAAATCTCCTTTTCAATCTTATCCTCTTCAACTGCCTCCTGGACCAACCAGAAACTCTAGAGCAATGGTATGAAAAAGCATATGGAACAACAGACAAACAATGGATCGGACCTATCATTGTCGAACGGTTCGCTCTGGAAATCGACCAAACTCGAGCCCTTGAATACGCATACAACAATTTCGAAAAAAAATACATCGACTGGATTCTAAAGCTTCAAAAAAACGCATTAAAATCACTCTACCCTAACGCTAATTTGTTTCCCTCTCTGAAAGACCACCTCTACCAAGCTCCGCCATCACCCCAAGCTTTCAAACAAAAGATCTCTGAACTCACCAATTTGGTTAAAAACCTTAACCCCGATTCCACCAAAATTTTTTGGAAATACGGACACGATTACAAACTTTGGAACAAACATATCACCATGACTTTCCTGGATCTCTTAAAAATCAACCCAGAAGAGGCAGCCAATGAAGCCGTCAAGATAACAAAAACAATCACACAGAACTCATCCAAAATTGACAGACTCATTGAAACCATCACCCACAAATGGGCCACTCAAGATCCCAATTCAGCTCTTGAATGGGCACTTAATCTTGATGACGATAAAATTAGAGCTACCGCTCTTGCAAAGATCGCACCAGCCTGGACTCTCGCCAACCAGAAACCCTTCGACCTCAACCTTCTTCCTCAACACCTTCACGAATCAGTCACCACCCAAATCATCAAAAATCAAACCTACATTGACCCGAAGAAAGCGGCTGAACTCGTTATGAGTAAGATCGACTCCCCCGAAACAAAAACCCACATACACAATGTAATTGAAATCTGGGCACTCGGATCTCCCGAGGAAGCTAGGGAATGGGTAGAGTCACAAACCCGAAGCCAAACGAAAGATGCCGCAATTTTAGCCTTGGTGGACAGCATTACTAGTAATCTAAAAACCGACCCACTTCCTCTCTCATCATTGCTTTCCCATTTCCAAGACTCAGAACAAGAACAACAAGCCGCATACAAAATCATCAGTGACACCTGGCAGTATGACTACAAAATTGCGATTCAACTCGCTTCTCAATATCCTCAGTTCTCCACCTTAGATACCATAAACTGGTCCCACAGAGTATCTGAAACCAACTCCCCAGAAACCCGAAAAGCCTTTTTAGAATATATTGAAAAATCAGCTATGAACGACAGACAAGTCGTCGTAGATCAATTCCAAAGGCCCGGACAAGAATACAAAGAATCGATAATTGTAAACCTCGGAACAGTAATCCGCGATATTACGGTCGACCCGGAAAATAGCCCATTTGCAGAGGCACTCATAGGTGATCCCACAAACACAGACCTCCAATTGCTTCCAAAATTCGAGGCCGATTGATCCTTCCTATCCATCGCATCGAATTCCCCACTAAAGTGAATGGTTAACTTGTTTGAGAAAGGTATGATTCAACTTCCTATAAACCTCGAAAAAATGTCCCAGATTTCGAAAAACTCGTCAGCAGTGCCTTCCCAGCTCTCTCCAAAAAGTCATCCCCTAAAAATCACTCTACCAACTCATAACGAACAAACTTGCGCTCTCCCGTATCACCAGTTTCGCCCACCGATTCGATTTCATATTCGAAAACTTGAGACCCGCCAGTCCCCACAAACTCCCCAGCCAACTCCCAGCTCACTAAATCTGCCGACTCATAACTCCGAAATAAAACGCCCTGAGCCCCTCTAAATTCCATCTTCAAAATCCCATTCTCCACCCCCATCACCCGACTAGAAAAGTCCCCCTCTGGATTCGGATCAGGAATCAAGTCCACCACCGCCTTCCCCAGAGCATCACCGACCAAAAAATAACTCTCAGCATTCCCAAACCAATGATGCACATGGCCCGTATTCGGTGATAACGAAGCGGGCCTCAAAAAATCCTCTGTCTCGACAAAGACCGCATTCTGAATTCTAGACGTTCCCAACCTCTGCTGATTGTGAAAATTTGTATGATTGGAGTTCCCCAATTGCCCCACAATAACCGGCAGATTTGGAAGCCCAAACTCCTCCCTGACGTCATTCGCCAGGTTCACCAAGTTGTCAGCATACTCCGCAGTCGCAACTCCAGACACCATATCATTCCACCCCTGCATCCACACAAAGGCCACGATCTCATATGAATCCGGAGACAGCGTCGCCAACTCGGCCTGCACTTCATCAACCATCATCTGATAAAACTGCCCAGTAGCCCCACTCGAACTCGGCGGCCGAAAATCTACCTGAAGACTTTTCCCTCCCCAAGCCGTCTTGATCAACAAGACCTCATCAGAAAAATGATCTCCCACCACATGTCCAAACTGTAACTCAGGGCCAATATGAGTACTCCCACCATACCCAGAAAACCCAACAGTCAAAGCTCCCCGACGAACAACCCCATTTTGCTTAAAACTCACCCTCACATCATCCCTCACCACCCACTGACCTCCAACATCTCTCAAATGTCCCATCTGATCACGACTGGCTGAATTTTCCATCGACCAAACCAAATTCCCCCGTCCCCCATTGTAAAACTCCGGGTGATCAAAAGACACCACCCCCTGACCCTGCATATTAGACTGCCCCGCCAAAATGAAAACCTTCGTCTTAGCCCCAACCTGACCAACC
>JAHDGN010000176.1:803-6912 GCA_020627645.1 Akkermansiaceae bacterium | reverse complement strand
TAATGAGAGGAGCTCCATTCAAAGAGGCAGAAAAAAAATCAATCATGAGCAAGAGAAATGCGATTTTCAGAGACGAAGAAGGTCGCCTTGTTTCCAGAGTTGTTTTTTTCTTAAAAAAGTGAGGCATGATATTGGTAGGTGTCGGTTGTAAGTACGAGGGATATTTAATTCGAGAGTTTAGGGGGCTTAAAATCGGTTGGAGGGAAAACCAAGAAAATGACTATTTTCATGAAAAAGACCGATGACTAGGTAGAGTGCTCCTTCCTTCATGTCGCTTCAAGGAGAAAATCTGACAGTTCCCCTTAAATCATTAAGCAAATTGAGATATTAATGAGACAGTTAAATGGACTCCATTTCTAAGTTCATCGTATCGAGATGCCGCCATTGGCGACGAGGGCTATGATCTTTAATCCAGCAGGGTTTTGAACACTCTGGGCAACAGGCTTTTGATCCGCTGTGGTCGATTTCTATTTCAACCCGGGAATGTTCCACCTGGAGGTTCACCGCAGAGACTCTCTACGGCTCTTCAAGATTTAGGAGAAGGCTATAATGACTGAAAAGCGGGTTGGGCATGTGAGGAGAATACCCCACACCACGCCCACCACTCAGCCTCAAAATCGCGCACTAAATTCCCCGAAGAACCAAAAAAGAAAGGGCACATTCGGCAAGCCACTTCTGCAAAGAAAAATGAGTTCAAATTTTTGCAAATCAACAAAGGAACAAAACCTTTTGAATGAATTCCTAAGCGAGGTTTGCGACTAACGAAAAGATGAGGAAATTGGGACCATTTTCCCAAAATGAAGTCGCCGGAGATACCCTAAAGACTTAAGTGGCGGCAAGAATTGATCAAATCCGAAGCACAATGATGCTTCACCTCCGCAATCTCCCCGATACACCGACTGTATATCGCCCCATCTTTAAACGTCACCACCTTGTTTGTCTCACCCGCCAATAAATTCTCCACCGCAGCCACCCCAAACTTAAACGCCATAATACGATCATAAACTGTCGGAGAACCCCCTCTCTGCACATGCCCCAAAACCGTTAACCGCGCGTCCATATCCAACGCATCATTCATCCACCTCGTCAAACTCTCCCCCATCCCAGTTCCCTCCGCCACAATCCCCAGCAAATACTTCTTCCCCGCATCACGCTCCGCTCTCAATCGCTCGCCAATCGAATCCAAATCGTAAGGAATCTCCGGAACCAGACAAACCTCCGCCCCCGTCGCCAACGCACTCGTCATCGCCAAATACCCACAATCACGACCCATCGTCTCCACCACAAACGCCCTTGAAAACGACGAAGCCGTATCCCGAATACTATCCACACTCGAACGAATCATGTTCAACGCCGTATCCACCCCCAAACAATAATCCGTCCCCGCGATGTCATTATCAATCGTCGCCGGAATCCCCGAAAACGGGACCCCAAAATCACAATGAAATTGATGCAATGCCCCAAACGACCCGTCCCCACCAATCACAATCAACTTAGAAATCCCCAACTTCTCCAAATTCTCATAGGCCTGCTTCCGAAATTCCAACTTGAAAAATCTCTTCGATCGCGATGACCCCAAAGCCGTCCCCCCCTTATGAATAATTCCATACATCGATTCCTCCGTCGCCGGCTTAATCCACCCTTCAATCATCCCCCGCAACCCCCACTCCACCAGATACGGCTGAGCCCCCATTCGACGGCAATGATCTACCGCAGACTTCACCGCTGGATTCATCCCAGCAGCATCGCCACCCGAGGTCATAATCGCTATTTTATCGCTCACTGCAGGCCGATCTACCACAGATCCTGCAGTTCACAAGCCTCACAAATCAACAACTTCAACCCCCAAAACACAAACATCGTCCTCAAAAGCCTCTCCCTCACCGAAATCCAAAGCCTTCTCCACCAAATTCCCTAAAGCTTCTTTCAAGCCCTCATCAACCTTCAAAACCTCACACATCCGTCCCAACCCAAATTCCTCCCCCCCCTCTCCCACCACCTCAAAAACACCCTCCGTACCAAACCCCTCCAAAGAAACCACCATCTCTCCATAATCAAATCCCCCCACCATGCCCAAAGCAGGCCCTTTTAAAGCCCCCGACATCTCCAAAACCCCCAACTCCCCATCTCGCTGCAAAATCGGAGCCGGATGCCCCGCCGATGCCACCCTCATCTCATTCTCCTTCAAATCAATCACCCCATAAATTGCCGATGAAAAAATCAACTGAGAAGCCCGCTCCAACAAATGAACCAACCCCCCATTCAACCCCGTCAAAAACTCCCCCGGTTTCCCACCCAATGTCTCCCGCTGCTTTTCAACCAACCCCCTCAACATCGAAACAATCAACGCCGACCTCACCCCATGCCCCATCACATCACAAACCAAAAACCCACACACCCCTTCAGCCACCTCAAAAACCTCAAAAAAATCACCCGCCAACTTCGACGCCGGCCGATACACATGATGACAAGCCACCTGCCTCTCCCCATAACTCAACGAAGGAATCACCTCCGGAAACGCCGACTGCTGCACCTCTCTTGCCAAGTTCAACTGAGCCTCAAACGATTCATTCTTCCTCTCCAATACCCCCGCTATTCTCTCCAATTCCTTCCTCGCCTCAATCAAAGGCGTCACATCCATAGAAACCCCATAGGTCCCCTTCACCTGCCCCTCCCCATCAATCCACGCATACTTCGACGTCAAACTCCACGTCACTCGCCCATCCTTCCAATGCACCGTCTCAAACTTTTGCTCCATCGGCTTCCCTGTCCGCATAATCACCACCTCATCAGACCGAGCACTCAACGTCAGCTCCGTCCCGAAATAATCCGAGTCATTCCGCCCCACCACCATCTCCGGAGTCGACTCACCCACCAAATTCGCCATCCCACGATTCACCAACACAAAATTCGAATCCAAATCCTTGAAGTAAACCACCGCCGGAATGTTATCGATCACCATCCTCAACAAATGCCTCTCATCACTAATCTCCCGATGCACCGTCTTCAACTCCTGGGCAATCAAGGACAAATCCTCCTGCGCCTCCATCAACTCCGTCACATCATGACTCAAACCAAACACCCCCTTGACCTCCCCCCTCAACCCCCTCCAAACCTTCTTAGTCACCAAAGCCCACGAGGCCTCCCCACCCTCCAACACCTCATGCACCAACTCCTCCTCCTGCTCCTCTCCAGTCTCCATAATTTGCACCTCAGCCGCTCTTGTCGCCAAGGCATACTCCGATTCAAAAAAATCGCCATCCACCTTACCCAATAACTCCTTCACCGAGCCCACTCTCAACCTCACCGCCGTCGCCGCATTTGCCCTCACATAGCGCCCCCCCAAATCCTTCAAATAAACACTCACCGGCGCGCTCTCCAAAACCAAATCAATCCGCGCCCTCTCCTCAGCCAACTGCAACTCCGCTCTCTTACGCTCAGAAATATCAATCAAACTCCCCACCATCCGAATCACCACCCCATTCGGATCCCTCACCGGCACCCCCCTCACCCGAAACCACTTCCACTCCCCCTCCTTCGTCCGAATCCGACTCTCCGACGCAAACAAAATCCCCTTCCTCACCAACACCCGATCCATCTTCGCCTGAAAGCCCTCTAAATCATCAGGATGAATAAACTTCTCAACCTCCACAAAGATATTCGGAGCCCCCATCCGCCCAAACCCCAAAAACATCAACAGTCGATTCGTATAATAAATCTCCCCCGTCGGAAGATCCCAATCCCAAATCCCCTCATTCGACGCCTTCAACGCCAAATCCAACCTCTCATCTTCCAAACTTACTTTTTCGCGATCTCCCATCCTAACAAACAAATCGAATTCAACATCCCACCTCCCGCAACATGCCCCCTCACCGATTCCGACAAACGGCCCAAAACCCTGTCCAAAGCCCCCCCTCTCTCAATTTCCTCCAACATTCTCGTCACCCCAAATTCCTCCCCGCGCTCATTCTCCGCCCCCCGAACCCCCTCCGTAAAACAAATCATCCGCTGTAAACCATCCACCGACGCCTTCACCGAACCATAAACTCTCCCCAACTCTTCACCCAAGGCTGGCCCCGACGCATGCTCCGGCGGCACCAACTGCCGAATCCCATCACCAAACACCGCAATTGGATTCACATGCCCCGCCACCGCCAACCGAATCTCCGGCCCATCCAAATCCACCACCCCATAAAACATCGTCGCCTTAATCCCCAAACTCGACCTCTCCAACAAATGCCCCAAACCATCATTCAATCCCGTCAAAAATTTCCCCGGATCTCCCGCCACCTTCGTCTGCTGCTCAATCAACCCCCTCAACATCGACACAATCAACGCCGACGTCACCCCCCGCCCCTTCACCTCACCTACCAAAAACCCAACCTTCCCCTCACCCAACTCGATCACCTCATAAAAATCACCCGTCAACTCCTCAGACGACTCATAGAGACGCTCAAACCTCAAACAATAATCTCCCGAACAAACATCATGAAGTTCCCCCTGCAACAACGCCGCCTGCACCTCCCTCGCCAACGCCAACTCCGAAATCATCTCGTGATTCTTCGCATCCAACTCCTCCGCCGATCGATGCACCGCCTGCTGCGCCGTCATCAACTCCGACACATCACTCGACACCCCAAAAGTCCCCACAATCTTTCCCTCACTATCACGCCAAGGATACTTTGACGTCATCACAAAAGTATCCTTCTTCCCGCTCCAAACCTCCCTCTCCACCACACTCACCAACGGCTCACCCGTCTCCATAATCCGCTTCTCATCCCGCTCAGCCTTACTCCAATGCTCTTCCGAAAAAAGATCCCGATCCGACAAATCATAAAAATCCTCCGGCTTCTCAAAACCCACCCAATCCGCCAACGACTGATTCGCAATCAAAAAACGATGATCCCGATCCTTAAAATAAACATTCAACGGAACACTATCGATAATCAACCTCATCCACTGCCTCTCATCCTCAATTAACTTATTCTGCGCATTCAACTCCGCCGCCACCCGCTCCTGCTCCTGCCTCATCCGAATCAATTCCGAAATATCACTCGTCACCCCAAAAGTCCCCCGCACCTTCCCATCCGGCCCCACCCATGGATACTTCGTCGTCTTCACCCACGTATCCGGACGGTTCTCCCAATACTCATGCTCCGTCTGGTCAACCACCGGCTGCCCCGTCTCCATAATCCTCAACTCAGCCTCCCTCGCAGGCCGTGCATGGTCTGCCGAAAAGAAATCCAAATCACTCTTCCCCACCAACTCCCTCGCCGAACTCAAACCCATCTTCCGAGCCGTCGCCAAATTCGCCATCACAAACCTCGAATCCCGATCCTTAAAATAAACATTCATCGGCATATGATCCATCAACATCTGAATCAAATGCCGCTCCTCCGCCAACTCCAACTCCGCCAACTTCCTCTGCGAAATGTCAATCATACTTCCCGCAATCCGAATCACCTTCCCCAACTCATCTCTCACCGGCGTTCCCCTCACCCTAAAAAATTTCTCCTTCCCCTCACTCGTCCGCACCATCGGCTCCACCGCAAACAACTCCTCCCCTTCCTGAATCACCCGCTGCAACGCCTCATCCACCGCCAACACCGACTCCTCATCCATATACTCACGCCGCTGCGCAAAAAAATTCGGCATCTCCTCCTTCCGATAAGCCAAAAACCGATAAATCCGACGCGAAAAATAAATCGTTCCATCCGCCAAATTCCAATCCCAAATGCCCTCCTTCGAGGCCCTAAGAGCCAACTGCAACCGATCATCTCGCCACGAACCCATCGCTACCCCAAAGCAAACACCACATTGGTCAAACTCTCAACATAATTCCGTACTGACCTCCCAATCTCTCCCACCAACCTCAATCCCATCACACGCCCTCAATCCAAAAATTTCCCAGGATTCAAAATCCCATCCTCGTCCAACACCGCCTTCACCTTCCGATGCACCTCAAACGAAACCTCCCCAACTGCCTCCCGAAACCACGGCTTCTTCGCCAAACCCACCCCGTGCTCACCCGTAATCACCCCCCTCCATCACCCAACGAAACAACCAACGCCCCGCCCTCGCCTCTGGCACATCACTCCACCATCCGCAT
>JAHDGN010000176.1:0-793 GCA_020627645.1 Akkermansiaceae bacterium | reverse complement strand
CAAGGGAAAGCGGGTCGACTACCTCCTCTTCTTCGACAAACACACGCTCTAATCAACCCCACGTTTTCCATCACCCTACGAAACAACCATCATCCGCCTTCTCCCTCACCTCGGGATCATCATAATTCTCCACCATCAAATTCGCATGAATATTCCCATCCCCCGCATGCCCAAAGCACGCCACCGGAATCCCCGTCCTCTCCTCCAAACCAGCTGCAAAAGCCGCTAACTCCACCAACTTAGACCTCGGAACCACCACATCTTCATTCAACTTCGTCAAACCCGTCGCCCGTAGACAATACGAAAAATCACGACGCAACTGCCACACCGCCTCACACCCCTCATCATCCCGATGCAACTCCCGCGACAAGGCCCCCGCCCCCGCCAAAATTGTATCTAACTCCTCCAACTCCCCCAACACCGCCCGCTCCCGACCATCAATCTCTACAATCAGATGCGCACCCCCCTCCGGTAACCGATCCGTCCCCAAATGTTCCCGCGCCGCCCTCAACGTATACGCATCCGTAATCTCCAACGCCGACGGCAAATGCCCCGCACTCAAAATCGCCTGCACCGCTCCCGCCGCATCCACAAACTCCGGAAAAGTCGCCGTCAACATCGCACGCTTCACCGGATGAGGAATCACCCGCAACGTCGCCTCCGTAATCACCCCCAACATCCCCTCACTCCCCACAAACAAATGTAACAGGTCAAAACCCGTCTTGTTCTTGTGACACCGCCCCCCCACTTTCATCACCCGCCCATCCGCCAACACCACCTCCAAACCCAAGAC
>JAHDGN010000175.1 GCA_020627645.1 Akkermansiaceae bacterium | reverse complement strand
ATGGATATCCTTTGGGGGGATAATATGACGGGTACTCAGGCAGGGAATGATCGGATTTGGGGAGAATTGGGATTCGATATTATCTTTGGGAATGGGGGGAATGATCTCGCTTGGGGTGGGCCTTTTATGGATGTGATGGTTGGAGGTGAAGGGAATGATTGTTTTGAGGGGAACGATGGGAATGATATGATGCAGGGAGGAAATGGAGATGATCAGCTTAAGGGGCAGGATGGAATTGATGTGATTTGGGGTGACAATACAGGGTTGGGGGAATTGTTTGGCTTTTTGCTTCAATGGCCGAACCAACCGGGGAATGACATTATTTGGGGTGGGGCGCGTCATGATCGGCTTCATGGTAGTGGGGGGGACGACGAGATTTATGGCGAGGGTGGCAATGATAAAATCTGGGGAGAGGTTTTGATCAATTTGACTGATACGGGAGAAGATTTGATTTTTGGTGGGCCGGGTGATGATCGTATCAATGGCCAGAGGGGCAATGATACGATTTATGGCGGGATTGGTGAAGATAAGTTGGAGGGTGGTTTTGGTGATGATTTGATTTTTGGTGGGGCAGATGGCGACAAGATTAAGGGGGGATTTGGAAACGATGAGCTTTATGGTGGGTGTGGGAATGATCGGATTCGAGGTGGCTTCAACGATGATATCGCCTTTGGGGGTGAAGGGAATGACAGGATGAAAGGGAAGGCGGGGAATGACCAGTTGCTAGGTGAGGCTGGGAATGATGTGTTGAAGGGAAATCTTGGTAATGACCGTTTGTTTGGTGATGGGGGGGATGACAAAGGTCGAGGGGGTTGGGGAGATGATATTATCATTGGAGGTTCGGGGGATGACTTCAAGCTGACTGGTGGGCTTGGTGACGACCAGATTCATGGTGGTCCAGGAGCTGATCAGATCTTTGGTCGTGGAGGGGTGGATATTTTGGATTCTGGCAGTGATTCGGTTGAGGATAAGGTGGTGGGGGGATTTCGGAGAGATCAAATTTATGCGGAGCGTCCTGAGGATCGAATCAGGAGGAGGAGAGAGATTGTGGGGTCGGAGAATGGTTCAGGAATTGATGGGACTCCTCGTCCGGTTGGCCAGCGGGGGTCACGATTTGTGTATGGATGTAAATGGATTGATGAAAATGGGGATGGAATCCGGCAGTCAGATGAGCCAAAGCTTGCGGGATGGCCGATTTTTGCGGATTTGAATGGGAATGGGCAGCTTGATGTTGGGGAGCCAGCTACGCAGACCACGAGGGATGATCCGAGTACGTGGAATGATGAAAATGGGGCTTATTGTTTAGAAATTCCGGCGTCGGTGACTGGGCCTTTTACGGTTCAAGAGCAGCTAGATCCTTCCCTTTATCAACCGACTTTTCCGAATGAGATGGGTAACTGGTCAGTTGTGGGGTCTCTCTGTCTTCACGAAGGAGAAATTTATACAGGATTGGACTTTGGGAACGCAAAGGTTGCCCAGCCGCAGACAGTTAAAATCACAGGTCGTAAATGGTACGATAGAAATCGTGATGGTATTTACCAAGATGGGGAGCTGCCGATGTCGGGAGTTTCCTTTTTGTTGCGTGATGGTTTGACGGGGCAGGTTTTGGCTCAAACTTTGACTGATATTTCGGGGGTTTATTGTTTTGAGGGGTTGCCTCCGAGCAATACTCCTTACCTAATTTGTCCTGATTTGCCTCCTTCGACTGTTCTCACGAATTTGCCTCCTGGAGAGAATTGTCACGCAGTAGTGGTTTCCCTGCCGATGACGGTCACTTGTGATTTTGGGTGCGTTGATGCTCCGAGTCTTCGTGAAATTACCGGACAGGTATGGTTGGACAATGATGGTGATGGTTTACGCACTTCAGATGAGCCTTTTGTGACATCAGGTCGTGTTGGGTTGGACTTGAATCGGAATGGTAAGCTGGATGATTCTGAGCCTTCTGGCGCGATTAAGAACGTCAGTGATGAGTGGGGATATCGAATTGATTTGTCAGGTCGCCGGCTCTTGCATGATCAGTGGCTGAATTTGATTTTGGTGACTGATTCTGAGTTGAGTGGTCGGACTTATCTTCCGGCGGATGGGGATCTTTATACAAGTGACCCGGGAGCTGAGCAGGTCATTAATTTTGGGGTTGGGCACGATGAGGATTCTGATGGTTTGGCTACCATGTTAGAGGGTAATCTTGGGACAAATTCTCAGAAGGCAGATTCGGATTTGGATGGGGTAGGAGATTATGAGGAGTTGGTGAAGATTGGAACTTCTCCAGTTTTATTTGATACTGATGCTGATGGTTTGAGTGATCATGTGGAGTTAGGGTTGGGGACGAACCCTCATTTGGCTGATAGTGATGGTGACGGTGCATCTGATGGGGTGGAAGAGAGGAGTCTCTTTTTGGATCCACTTGATCCGGATTCAAATGATGATGGTCTTTGGGATGGGGTAGCTCTGGAGATTGGGATGCTCACGGGTGATGGTGATTTCGATGATGATGGGGCGTGTGATTTCTTGGAGGTCTTTGTTTTCAATTCGGATCCTATGATGAGGGATACTGATGGAGATGGGTGGGAGGACTTTGATGAAGGTCTTTCTGGGTTCAGTGCAAACAACGCGAATGACAATCCGGAAGTGCCATATTCTGAGGCGCCTGTATCGGGTTTTGTGGCTTATGATTTGGAGGCAGAGACCGCTTTGATGGAGGTGTCGCTTATGCCTGGGCAGCTTTTCTGCTTAGAAAAAAGTACGGATTTGAAGACTTGGGTGGAAGTCGAGCGGGGAGTTGCTTTAGAAAGGGTGAATCGATTCTTATTGGAGACAGCCATGGAGCAGGAATTTTTCCGAATTCAAAAGGTGACTGAGGTTCCTTCTGAGCAATAGGTCGTCAGTTTGTATTTATTGGTTGAGTTCGGCCTCAGTTTTTTCGATTTGGCTGCTTAGTTCTTCCCATTTGGAAAAAGCGTTCTCTAATTTTCGGGCGATGCTATCGTAGGCGTTGGTTGTTTCTCTGAGTTTTTCCGGGTCTGCCATGACTTCGGGTGATTCGAGATGGGCCGTTAGGGTGGCTTGAGCTGATTCAAGTTCGGCGATGGATTTTTCCACCGTTTGAAGTTCGTTTTGGAGGGGTTTGAGGAGTTGGTTTCTTTTTTGTCTGAGGGCTGCTTCTTGTTTACGCCGTTCTTTGGAGTTCTGGGAAGAGGGTTGTGATGGGGTTTTGGTGGTGGGGGTTTTGGGGGATTGAGAGTGATTGCCATTTTCTTCAGCTTCAATTTTGTCGAGGTAGTAGGTGAGGTTGCCGGCGAAGAGGCGGGGTGGGAGGGAGGGGCGGAATTCGAGAGTTTTTTGGACAATGGGGTCGAGGAAATCGCGATTGTGGGAGACGATGAGGAGGGTTCCGGGGTAGTCGATGAGGGCTTTTTGGAGGATGTCCTGGGATTGCATATCGAGGTGGTTGGTGGGTTCGTCGAGGATGAGAAAGTTGGCGGATCGAACGAGCATGCGGACGAGAGCGACACGGGAGCGTTCGCCGCCGGAGAGGACGCCTATTTTTTTGTAGACGTCGTCGCCTCGGAAGAGGAAGCAGCCGAGAATGTCACGGGCTGAAATTTTTGATCCGGTGGTTTGGATTCTTTCGATGGTTTCGAGAATGGTGAGGGTGGGGTCTAGTTCATCGGCGTGGTTTTGGTTGAAGAATGAGGGGAGGGTTTTGGGGCCGAGTTCGTGGTGGCCGGAGGTGGGAGCTTCGTCACCGGTGATGAGTCGGCAGAAGGTGGATTTTCCCGCTCCATTGGGGCCGACGATCGCGATTTTGTCTCCTCGGGTTGCTTCGAAGTTGAAGTTTTCGATGACTTTGAGTGCGCCATATTGTTGGGAGGCATTTTCAATTTTAGCAACAAGGTGGGTAGAGGGTGGTGGATCGGGGAAGCGGAAGGACATGGTGGCATCTTCAGCGTCGATTTCGATTCGTTCGATTTTGGCGAGTTGTTTGATGCGTGATTGAACTTGGGAGGCTTTGTTCGCCTGGGCGCGAAAGCGGTTGATGAATTGTTCGATTTTTGCGATTTCGCGGTCCTGGGCTATTTTTTGTTTTTTGAGGGTTTCCTGGCGTTCGCGGAGTTGGGTTTCGTAGGAGGAATAGTTGCCGGTGAATTCTTCGGCGCGCCCGTGGTGGAAAGCGATGGTTCGAGTGGTGAGGCCGTCCATCATAGAGCGGTCGTGTGAGATGAGGATGATCGCGCCTTTGTAGCTATGGAGGTATTGCTCCATGAATCGTTGGGCGTTGATATCAAGGTGGTTGGTAGGTTCGTCGAGGAGGAGGATTTCGGGTTCAGCGAGGAAGAGTTTGGCCATGGCGATGCGCATCTGCCATCCACCTGAGAATTCGGAGCAATCGCGGTCCATGTCATCAGGTTTGAATCCGAGTCCGGTGAGAACAGCGTGGATTCGTGGTTTGATGCGTGCGGGGTCGTGTCCTTCGAGGCGTAGTTCGAGTTCGCCGATGTCGTTGAGGAGGTTGTTGTATTGGGGGGAGGAGGAGTCTAGATCTGGGAGTTGTTTTTCGAGTTCGGAGATTTGCTGTTGGATTTTTTTGGATTCGGCGAAGGCGGATTCGACTTCGTCGTAGAGTGAGATGCCTGCGATGTGGATTCCCTCTTGGGGGAGGTATCCGATGCGGTGATGTTTGGGCTTAGTGATTTGACCACCGTTTGGCTCGAGGACCCCACCAATGCATTTCATGAGGGTGGATTTTCCGGCACCGTTATGTCCAGCGAAGGCAATGCGTTCTTTTTCACCGACTGAGAAGGAGAGGTCTTTGAAGATGACGCGAGGTCCGAATTCGACACGGAGGTTTTTGACAGCAAGCACGGAGAGGAGTTAGTTTGTGGAAGGGATTTTTGAAAGGGGAGATTAAGATTTGGTTTGTAAGCAGGTAGAGTGGAGAATTTTTTTGATTTTGGTGGACAAAGATAAGGCCTTTTTTTAACGCTGATTAAATTCCTATAGGGAATTGATTTTAGTTTATAGATTCAAAAGTGATGTTCTTGGGAATGTGGAAGCCCAATTAGTCGATGAGGTCGACCCTTAACCTGACTTGCATCCTTAATTTCGAGGAAAATGATTCATTAAGTCTAACGTTAAGGATTTGTTGGCCGTCGGGTGTTGGGGTGACGGTTATTTCTTCGTCCTCTATGTTTAGAATTTCCCATGAAACCAAATCTTCGGAGATCTCGAATTGGTAAGAGATCTCAGGCACAGCATATTTTCTGAGGAGATTGACTGATAGGCTTCCATTTCTTTCTGAGATCCAAATTGGGGTTCCTCCATCCGGGGTCAAGGGGTTAGTTCCCAGAGCCATTTCCATTAGGTTATTTCGAGAGTCTCCATCCGGATCAGAAAGGGGGGCGGACTCGATGCTTTCGTTGGTGAAGTAATTGAAGCTCCAGTCAATGTAGCTATCGTTTAGTTTCGAGAGGTGGAATGTAAAGAGATCACCATCGATATTTGGAGAATGAACCGAAATGTGATATTGTTGCCCAGAAATTGCGTCTAGCGTGCCCGAGTTCCCTTCGGTAATGACTTTCAAGCCATCAATTTTTGAGCCTTGGCAAATAAGCGCCCAGAGTTGAAGCGAGGAGAATTGATAGCTTCCTGTGGTAGGAGCTGTCCAGGTTCGCCAGACTGAGCCAACAGAAGGCTTCCGGCGTCGCAGCAAGTAATCTCCAATATAAGGTTCTTCTAGTTCGAGTCCTGAATTTTTGGTCGTTCCTTCCCAAGTGACAATGTTGGTAGAAGGTAGAGATGGGGAGTTGAGGAAATTATCGCCCTCTGGCCCAGGACGAATTTGCCAAACAATTTTCTGAGCTTCGAGGACTGGAATTTGGATCCAATAAGAGGAGCCTTCTTTGGCTCTAAACGAGTTATTTCTGAATTGATAGACAGGAAAAAGGTTCTTGTCATCTGGGCCAACAAAAATGTTAGTAGGCATGTAGAATTCTGATTCGATACTTTCGATGACCACAGTTCCAGCCCGAGAGCTCCGCCATTTATACCAATATGATTCCACATCCAAATTCCCATAGTTTTTAGTTGTGATCACAGGATCAGACTCAGAAATTATGGTGGAAAAGTTGATGAATCTATTCTGGGGGAATTTTGTATGATCGATCCATTCGATCGTGATTTCCGAAAGCTCAAATGGGCTATTGGATATTTGGAAGTAGTAAGTTTTTCCTTGGGCAACGTCTAGAGTCCCTTCGGAGGAGATTTTGGTAATTTCTGATTGTGTGGGAGAGAGAAGGGTGTGGACTGATATTCTTTGATTGTTTGAGTAAGAAAGTTCTTTTGGGATTGGGGTGATCGATATTCTCCCATCTTTGGGAGAAGTCCATTCCCACCAAGCTTCCTTTGAAGAATTTCCTAATTGACCACTCCATTTGAAGGGGAGTTCCTGGGTTATCGGGATTTTGTTCGCAAAGCTATCATTTTCTACCCCAGCCATCGTTAGGTGTAACCGTTGGTTTGAAGAAAATCTTCCCGCTTGTGTCCGTAGGGAAAGATGGTAAGTCGTTGAAGAGTGGGCTGAGAAAATTTTGGAGTTTCCGGAAACAAGTTCAAGATTACCTAGAGAGTTCCCGGTGTAGATATTAAAATTTCTGCTGAGAATAACTTCTCCCGACTGAGGGGCAGTCCAGGTCCACCATAATGATCCGGCAGAAGAACTTTCCCCTTCGTTTGAGGAATCCCATGGCTCGCCTGGTTCCAGAGTTGCGAAGCCACTTCCGGAGTCAAATGTTAGGTTGGGAATAGAATCGAGTTGAGAAGAATTTTCGAACTGGTCGTTAGGTAAGGGGGCTGACTTTCTGATTGTGAGGATATTGGTTCTTCGGGGAATTTAGTGCGCGATTTTGGGGCTGAGGGCAAGCTTGCCGCAG
>JAHDGN010000174.1 GCA_020627645.1 Akkermansiaceae bacterium | reverse complement strand
CACGCGAATACTTTACGCCGCAAGCGGCGGGGAATCAGACCCAAAGAGATTGAAGTTTGCGATCCCTGATTCTGGAATTGACGACGATGTTCCTGAATCGTGTGGTGACAACCTAGATCGCAGTGAGCAATCGCTCCGCCGACCTCTGAATTGGCTTCTTAAAACTTGACCAGGGGCCTCGGTAATCCGGGCTAGCCAATTGGCACAGAATTCGAGATGTGCGCTTTCGGGAAGGAATCTTGAGAACCAAGCTGTTCTGGCGATTCAGATCGTCAGGAACGCCTTTTCTTGAAGCCTCTTTTTCAGAACGTGCGATCCTTTTAGCACCTTATTTCTAGATCGCTCCAAAACCCCAATTTCTTAGTTAGAAAGCAACTCAACCATGGCTTTGCCCATCCCTACACCAACATTCATATAGGTTTCAGGATTGGAGCCGTAATGACCATTGGCGCTGCCCCCTTTCGAGACGGGGTGGGTGTAAAAGGTAGCGACATTGCCTTTGAATTCAGGGTATTTCCCCTTTTTCCCATCAACCGCCAACTGGGCATCGGTGATCGTTCCCCCCTTTTTCTCCTGACCCATGGTCGCACAAACAAAAGGAGCATTTGGCGCATTAAAATCTGTTCGGAGATCTTTGATTAGGTGAACTAGATTCTGCTCATAGGTATCTGCCCTCCCTTGCTTTCCTAGGTCTTTTGCCCCCTGCCAAAAGAAGAACCCTCCGATTTCATACTTGGTCGCACCTGGATAGTACTTACCGAGGTCCTTGAGGACATCTTTGGCAGCTTTCGTATCTCCATCGTACTGAACTCCGGCATACCAAGGCCCTGGTTTTGGGGTCCGAGTCGGATCATCCTTGTTTCCTTCGTAAGATTTTCCACCAGTACCAGTTCCTTCCGCACTTGGAGGAAGAAGATCATAACCTAAGCTTCGATTCCCAATACAGGACTTGAGGATGAGAACGGGCTGATCCAAGGCATATCCTAAATGGTATCCAATTCCAACTTCTGGTCCGAATGAGCCTGCGTTCGAACCGCTCAGCCATTCATTGAGAAGAAGTTTCCATGGACTAGATCCCGAGCACATGACCCGAACGTTTCGGACATCTTTGCAAGTGGTCCATTCTCCTGATTCGTCAACCAGATAGGGATACTTTCCACCTGTTGCAAGCGTTTTGAGTCCAGAGCTCTTGCCAAAGCCCACCATATTGGACTGCCCCATTAAAATGAATACTTTGACTGGTTTCGACATATCCGCTTCTTTTCCATCAGGGTCAGGAAGGGTATCTGGAAGTGATTTTGCCTTTGTGGAGGACGAGCTTCCTGCCGATTTGGGAGGGTTAGCTTTGATGAATTCGATGTCATCTGCTGAGAGCTTATTTTCAGAAAAGGTGATCGTTCTACCGTTCGAACGAACAATAGTGACATGACCCTTTTCCGCATCGTATTTTTTGAGGGTCCCTTTGAACGTCTTTGATCCATCAGCGCTGGTCCATGTCCTAGCTGAAGCAGAAATCACTATAGAAAGAGCGATTAAGCTACCCACAAGGAGGGATTTAAATCTGGAATGAGATGTCGAGGAGGAAGAAAATTGCATGGTCATAACTGTAAGTTGTTTAAAACTGAGTTCTTTCAAGGGATTGCGGATCTATGGACGTTTTATCTCTAGAGGTTTTTTCCAGTCGTAGAAGCCATTCGGAGGTAAGATTTCTCTTATTTTTAATCGTTTTCTGGCAGAAATTTGAAGGATTTTTTACAAATTTTGAGGGGAACCCAACCAACGAATGTGTTTCAACGTTGTTCGTCCAGTGAAACACAAATGGCTTCTCCTTGGTTAGTTCTCGCGAAAAGCTTTTGTTCAGCAATTGCAAGTGGAGCCCAGCAAAGTTTTTTATGGATATGATGGCGTCCGGTCTCGGTAAATTTTTTGTTCCCTGCTTTTCCAAAGACGAGATGACCGGTTTCTGTGAGCACCACGATCGTCTCTCCAATCTTAGCAGTTGATCCACGAGTGCCTGGAAGAGCCTGTTTCCACAGGATTTTTCCAGATTTTAGATCCATACGGTAGAGTTCGGTCTTGTAGCGCTTATCGCCGAAGCATCCGATGAGATCGTCACCCTCCAAAAAGGCATTTTGGAAGATCATGGGAAGATCTCGGTTGCGGTGGACGATCGTTGGTTTTGGTTTGCTGATATCGATGACAGCGTAGCCCATGTTATAACCTGATGAAATATGGACGAGGTTGTCTTTGATCACGGGGTTCGAGGCATTGACATCATAGGATGTGCGCCAGGGGAACTCAAAAAGGACCTTTCCTTTTCGAGAGAGGTCATAACCCACCAATTTGCGTCCATGGAAAACAAGAGCGGCATCATTGCCCTTATGTTTGAAGAAAACTGGAGCCGCATAGCCTGGGCGGGCTTTATTTTTTGAAGTCCAAAGGGTTTTTCCGGTTGATTTGTTCAGCGCAACAAGAGCTCCCTTGGTGTTGCAAGGAAGACAAATGAGAGCACCTTGATAGACTAAGGGGGAGGCGGAATATCCCCAGGTAGGCTTGTTTCCACCCAAATCATTTTTGTAATGCACGACCCACTTTTCCTTACCAGTCTTGAGATCATGACAAGAAAGGCGACCTGATTTAGATAGGTTGTAGACCAAATCGCCGTCAATGGTTGGTGTGGCTCCTGGGCCACCGTCGTAGAACTTTGCTTCAAGTTTTTCAGGGTAGGTTTGTTTCCAAATGACCTTTCCCGTTTTTGCATCGAAACACCAGAGAGTGTCCTTGTTGTTCTTATTTCCGAGAGTAATCGCTTTCCCACCCTGGATCACAAAACTGGAGCACCCGATGCCAACATCTGCCTTCCAAAGAGTTTTCGGTCCGTTTTTCTGAATATGAGATGAAATGCTTCCATTAGCTGTTCCATCGCCGTTAGGACCCAAATAACGCGACCATGACTGACTGAGAACAGAGATAGGAAAAAGAAAAATGCATAGAAGAAGTGGAAAAATTTTCATGGGTAAGCTATCGTTCAAAGGTGGTGGAAATTCAGTTTCAATATCGGGTGGTTCAAAGAGTTACCCACATGGGTTTTTGATTGGGAATGAAAAATTTTCTATATCTTCTTCTTATTATAGGAGTGAATAAGTCGCCAGAAACGCGGTTCCACGTTGAGTTTTCAAGAGTTCCACGATTAGAATAACCGGTTGGTAAGTCGTGGGAAGGAATGATTGAGATTGGCGAACTTTGGTGATTTGCAGAATTGATCACGTCATTCACGATGTTGTTCACAAAGTTGTCGCCAGTGATGAGATGGTCTGTTGAGGATGAAAAGTGGATGAAAGCCGCCCTGGAGGAGGCTAGAAAAGGGATTGGATTGGTTTCTCCGAATCCTCCGGTGGGTGCAATCGTGGTTAAAAATGGAAAAGAGATCTCGCGGGGATGGCATCGGGGCTCTGGCCTTGAGCATGCAGAGCGGATTGCTCTGCGAGGCTTGAATCCGGAGGAATTGGAAGGTGCGGTCATTTATGTGACTTTGGAACCCTGTAGCACACAGGGAAGGACGGGTTCGTGTTGTGAACTCATCGTTGGTTCAGGTCTCTCGAAGGTGGTGTATGGGGTGAGGGACCCGAATCCTGTTCATTTGGGTAGAGCTGATGCGATCTTGGGGGCAGCTGGAATTGAAGTGGTGGTTGGTGTTTGTGAGGAGCAATGTGCGGATTTGATTCGAGGATTTGTGATGGCTCAGACTAAACAGAGGCCTTGGGTCATGGTAAAAACGGCGATGAGTCTTGATGGTAAGATATCGAGGCCCGGTGGTGAAAGCCAGTGGTTAACCGGTGAGGAGGCGCGGGGATTCGTGCAAGAGCTGAGAGGGGAGGTCGATGCTATTTTGACCTCTTCAGAGACGTTGAGAATTGATGATCCTCGTTTAACCTTGAGAGGACCGGGCCTTCGGGAAGGGAAGTTGCAACCGTGGAGAGTGATATTGTCTCGAAAGGACATGGAGCCAAAGGGCTTTCAGGTGTTTGAAGATGATCACAGAGAAAGGACGATCGTTATGGACGGGAACGACTTGCAGGAAGCAATGAGAAGTCTGGTTCACGATTATGGGGTAAATACGGTGCTCGTCGAAGCCGGTGGTGTTCTAGTAGATGCTTTTTTGGAATTGGGGCTGGTAGATGAATGGGTGGGTTTTTTGGCACCTGTCGTTTGTGGTGGGGACAAACTGGCTTTGGGGGGTAAGGGAATCGATGAATTGGAAAACCGGATCCAGCTCGATCGAGTGACGACGGGGATTTGCGGTGACGATGTCTACTTTCGAGCTCGGGTTAACAGGGGACCGGTTGATGCGCTCATGCGTTGATCACTCAGCGTCCAAAGAGCTGAGTCCAATGAACACCGTGACGTCCTAGACCGATCCTTTGATGGCCAGGATGAAACATATTTTTGTGGTGTCCTGGAGAGAAGAACCATCCTGAATTGGCTGACTCTGGTTGGCTTCTTCCCATGTAGATATTTTCTCCCGAAGCACTTGTTCCGGCCTGGGCCGCACGTTGGGTAAATTTGGTTCGTCCTGGAACGGGGGAGTCATGGGCAAAGAAGTTATGCTCTTGCATGTCTTTCGAGTGAGATCGAGCTGCGTCGCAAAGCTTGGGGTCTAGCACGAGAGCGTTGAGACCAACGAGAAGACGCCATTCGTTGGCTTCACGGATCCCTCTTCTTTCATCAGCCGGAACATCTGCTTTTGCCGCAATCTTATCGTTTTCGGCAATGATTTTGATCCCATCCCGTGAGAGGTCACTCTTCTTTGCTACGATTTCATTCTCATATGAAGCGATTTCTTGAAGAGCTTTCCCTTCTTCAGTTGTGGCTGTGGTATTCACGAGGGCATCACGAAATTTTCCAAGTACGAGGATAGCCGTACGGCTTTGTGATAAAGAATCGGGAGCTGACTCGAGAAGTTCTTTGGAGTCTGGGATGAGTAACTTGCGGAGATTCTCAACCGCGGGCATACTTTTTTCGCTGAGGAGAGATTTCATCCGTTCTTCGGAGAGCGGATAAACCGACATGAATTCATCGCGGAGTTGGCGGACGGCTTTTTTTGCTTCCGAATGTGCAGATCCACCGAGCGAAGTATTGATGAAATTTTTGTAGTCATTTTGGTAGGACTCTAATAGTCGAGGCCAGGATCTATCGAACTCTCGTAGGAGAGTCTGTTGATCTTTGGTTGCCGTATTTTCGACATAAGAGACAAGGGGGTCGATGGATTGGTCCTGATCAATCGCAAGTTGCAATCGGACGAGAATTTCGTTGATTGCTTGAGTTGACCCGATGAGGTTTGAAAAGGGGAGGAAGGTGAGAAGAATTGTGATGGGGACCTTCATGGACAAGGAAGCTAGCGTGCTGAAGCCTATTTGTCCTTCAAAAAAGATCGCCCCCAGGTTCTAGAGACTCTGGAGGCGAGAGAAGGAGTTCAATTGCATGTCAGCTCAATCGGCTAGCGATAAATCCGACGAGGGATGTATGAGCGATTGTAGTAGTGACGTTGTCTTTCGCGTTTCCTGGCAATGCGTCGTTTGCGTTCCAGGTATCGTTTCAATTCCCATCCTTGGAGTCTTTGAACGATGACACGTCCGTTGCGGTATTTGATTCTTTTGGAATAGATGGGTGATCCACAGTGTCGATATCCGCTGATGAAGATGCTGGTGGAGGGGGTGTGATAGACGCTGTAGCTGTAGCTAGGTCTATAGTAGCTTTGGCCGCAAGAATGGTGAGCGTTGGCCGGAAGAGTGAACCCAGCGGTCAACAACAATGAGGTTAGTATCAGTAGTTTTTTCATTTATTTTGTTTCTTTCTAGTTCGGGTTACCGGTGCTTGTGAAGTGTGACGGAGCTGAAGAGGAATTCATTCGATTTAGATTCAGAAGCAGGTTTCCGGTGTGTTGCTGAGAGATCAAAATAGAGAGAAAAAGAAATAGGGAAGGGGTCTCAATCTGATGGGAAAAGTGTGTTGGGATTGTAATCTACGGGATTGCCCATTTGGTGGTTTGATTGGAGCTGTGATGAATGAATCAGATAATGAGAAAAAATCAGAAAAGAGAGAGTTTGAATCGATGAAAGATGCCATGTCCTCTGGCAAACAGGCTGGTAGGGAAGCTGCCAGGGAAAAGGCTCCGGAATTTAAGGAACATGTTTCTAAGGCGATTCATGAGGTGGCCTATGGATTGGCCTATGGAAGTGTTTTTGCGGGGGCATTTCTCAATGAGCTTGTTCCAAAAAACGTGAAAAGTGGTTTCGATCGTGGAGTTGATGCAGGAAAAGAGGCGGGAAAGGCTTTCTTTGAAAAAATAAAGGACTCATTAAGTTCTGAAAATCAGTCAGTTAGGTCAAATGACGAAATAAATGACAATTTTTTCCAAGAAAAACCTAATAAGTTCCCGACCTAGTTCGTTTTAGGGCTGTAACAAATTGTTGTTGCGTGTGTGCTTCAACAGCGGTTCTTCCGAGTGGAGGAACCGCTGTTGTTTTTTAGGGTATTCCGTTCATCTCAATCTGCAGACATTGCCCTAATGTTTTGGGCTGTTTATTTGCTACTGGTTGAATCCATGCATCCGAAAGCCTTTGTTTTTCAGGGATCAGAAAAGTTCATTTCTCCCACCAGATGAGGGTTTGAAGAATTTTGAGGAAAATTTCAGGCGAATCGGAAATTCGCTGATATACTCCTAATGCAACTGATTAGTTGCGTTTGTGCTTCAACAGCGGTTCTTTTCGATGGAGGGAACCGCTGTTGTTTTTTCTCTCAGAGTCTGTCTGAAAGCTGTCAAACGGGTGCTTTGGTGGCTTCATTGGTTTTACCGATTGGAATTGGAGGTAACTCTAAGGGCTAGGAGTCTGTCGGACTGGAAACGCCGTAATTTTCTGGTCCGAGATAGGCGG
>JAHDGN010000173.1 GCA_020627645.1 Akkermansiaceae bacterium | reverse complement strand
ACCCGCTCAAACCATTGATAAGCAATAGGTTAGACCTTAACCTGACGCGAATGAGTAGTAGGCTCGATGCACCCCATCATAAACCCCACTTCTAAGGCAGCAGTTCTTAAACTTTCATCCAGAGTGACACGGACACAGATCATTCCGACCCAATTTCTCTTGCAATTCCTTATCACCACCAACTTTCCTCACCCCTTTTTTCACCCTCATTTCCGAAGCAAAACCTTTCCGCCTCTTGCTCATCACCTCCCTGAAAGGGTAATTCGTTATCGTCTATTTTTTCTGTCATAATAACCTCCTTGTTTTTGTTCACTAAATAAATTGGATGCCCTCCGGGGTTCCGCCCCCCGCACCTCGGTTTTGCAGACCGGTCGGTTCACTAGCTCCGTCGAGGACAATGGTAGCGCACCGGAGACTCGAACTCCGTTTTCCTGATTGGAAATCAGGCACATCACCACAATGCTTGCGCGCCATTCATTAACTACTTTAGTCCCAGCGCCCGGCTCCGCCCCGGGGACCTTCCACGTATGAAGCGGATGCTCTACTCACTGAGCTACGCTGGAGTTGGCAGGCCCACATGGATTTGAACCATGAACTTCGGAGTCAAATTCCGACGCGATACCATTTCGCCATAGGCCATACTTAATGAAGTGCAATGAAGGCTGAGAAGGACACCTTCATCTACAAGAGCATGCCTTGGATTATCGCAGGCCTCGCAGCGGCCCGCCTTCCCAAGTCTTCCACAAAGCAGAGCACTCTGAGACTCACACTTTGTTCTCCTGCATGACTGCCTTTGTTAAGGAAGTGGCATTTCTCCCTTCAAGCTGCGTTTCTCAATGTTCAACCTACCGTCGATCCTATCAGACCACAAACGAGGGCGACCCGACCGTGCGGCATTCCATCAATCCTTAAGGGCCTTGCGAGCCCCCTCAGACCCTGATTTCCAATCATCGGATCAGGGATTAAGCCATTTTCACACAACTCAGGACACGGCTTTGCATCTCAAAGATTCCACGAAAGGTTTTGAACCTTTACTGCTACCTTAACAGGGTAGTGTTCTACCAATTGAACTACATAGAAATAGGTCACCCTTCTCCGAGACGTGCGCGTCCAGTGGATTCATGACCTTTTGGGCCACAAAATACCACACGCCTCCTGCTCCACCTGTCGATACAAGTGAAACGGTTTTCGCGACTCAGGCTCAACTGCTTCCACACAGCTCAACCTCAACCACTCAACTGCTACCGAGCTCTCGACCACGAAGTCTCGCACCCGGCAACTCCCCTTCATTCTCATCTGTCGATGTTTGGCATAGAGACTCCACGAGGCGCTACTCTCGTCACAACTTCAGCATTTGCCATCCGTATGTGTAGCATCTCCCATCTTCCAGCATCGTTCCGTAGCCTAAAAGCTACCAAACCGTCGGAATTAGGTTTGTCTGAATGTCCTTTCTCAAAACAAAAAAGGCGGGCAGACTGGGTTGCTGCCCCTTTACGTGTCTTTCAACACGCCTATCTAATGACGCCAGACCGCCAAAACTTTCTAATTCAGAAAGTTCCCTATCATGGAAACTCTCTGAATTAGATAGGAACAACATCGAAATGCGCTCCTACCAAAATAAATTTTCAGGAACAGACACCGTCACCGTTCAATTCGAACCATGGCCGCAGGAATTTCTTGGCGGACCTTTCGATGTTTCGTGGCACATCTCCCATGAAGCCTTTCGGGCCTCAAAATAAGCAAAGAAACACCTATCACTTCATATATCAATATGAGCTCATCATTTCTTGACCCGTTCGTAATTAGACATAGAATTAAATAACTCAGTGATTCATCTGATCTAATTCAGGTCTCGCTATCGGAACCGTTCTTAGTTGCCGCTAAGGACGGTTTCTCATTTGAGGATATTTCATCTTTTTTCTCTCTATACTAATTCATATTTTTGTTCTCTAACTTCGTTTCACCTCCCCCCTCAACCACAAAAAACCCTGCTTTCTCTAGGAAGGCAGGGTTCGAAAATTCTTTTGCTCTTAAAAATTCAGTAAACCCTGCTTAGTTTCTCCGGCTTCCCCTCACCACAACAAATCTGCGTTAATTGTGGAAAGATGAAATCCAGACTCATCCCCAATCCAGCGACCCACGCCAAGGGGCGAAGATCAACTTTGTGAGATGGAACAGTAGTTTTCATGACGTTTTTAAGCGGCAGCCGCTGAGCGACTGGGGGTTTTTATACTAACCAGTGAAGAGGCGTCAATTAAATTATGATAGTTTTTTTATCAAAAATCCCCCACTCGTTGAAAACGAGAAGACTTCGTACTTTCCGACAACAAAAAACCCTAAGCTCGAAAGCTTAGGGTTGCTTCACACCTCAAAACCAACTGAATTTTAGTAACGGTAGTGACCAGGCTTATATGGCCCCTCAATAGGGACATCAATATAATCAGCCTGCTCCTTTGTCAGAGTAGTTAATTTTGCTCCAATCTTCTCCAAATGAAGCCTCGCTACCTCCTCATCCAACTCTTTCGGCAGCACCTCCACTCCAATCCCTCTCGAATCTTTTGTCTCCCACAGCGCAATCTGAGCCAATGTTTGGTTCGTAAACGAATTACTCATCACGAAACTTGGATGCCCTGTTGCACACCCTAAATTCACCAAACGCCCTTCTGCCAACATGTAAATGCTATTCCCTCCAGGAAAGGTATACTTATCGACCTGAGGCTTAATGTTCGTCTTCTCGATCCCTTCAAACTTCTCTAATTTCTCCATCTGGATCTCATTGTCAAAATGACCAATGTTACAAACAATCGCCTGATCCTTCATCTTCTCCATATGCTCCACCCTGATGATGTCAAAATTACCAGTTGTAGTCACATAAATGTCACCCCATCCCAATGTATCCTCAACCGTCAGAACTCGGAAACCCTCCATTGCAGCCTGCAAAGCACAGATCGGATCCACCTCAGTCACAACAACCTGAGCACCCTGACCACGCAGAGCTTGAGCACACCCCTTGCCAACATCACCATAACCACAAACAACCCCTACTTTACCCGAAATCATCACATCTGTGGCACGCTTAATTCCATCAACAAGTGACTCACGGCAGCCATAAAGGTTATCAAACTTAGACTTCGTCACCGAATCGTTCACGTTAATCGCAGGGAACAACAACTTGCCATCTCGCTGCATCTGATACAAACGATGAACTCCCGTTGTTGTCTCCTCCGAAACTCCTTTGATTTCAGGCACCCACTCATGGAAGACATTGGGACGCTCGGCGTGAATTTGCTTCAAAAGATCCTTAATCACCTGCTCCTCATGACTCCCAGATGGCGTATTCACCCAGTCAGATCCCTCCTCCAACTCATACCCCTTATGGATCAAAAGTGTCGCATCACCTCCATCATCCACAATGAGCTGAGGCCCCTTCCCATCCGGAAATTGCAATGCTTGCCAAGTGCACCACCAATATTCCTCCAACGTCTCCCCTTTCCAGGCAAAAACCGGCACGCCCTTAGCCGCCATGGCAGCTGCCGCGTGATCCTGAGTCGAAAATATATTACAAGAACACCAGCGCACATCCGCCCCAACCGCTTGAAGCGTCTCAATCAAGACTGCCGTCTGGATGGTCATATGCAGAGAACCCATCACCCGAACCCCATTAAGAGGTTTCGCAGGCCCATACTTTTCCCGAGTCGCCATCAAGCCTGGCATCTCATGTTCTGCAACGTCCAATTCCTTGCGACCAAAGTCCGCAAGACCGATATCTTTTACTTTGTAATCTGACATAAATCTAAATGGTATAGGTTTCGTAGTTAATCCCCCAGGCTTACTGACAAACGCTCTTCAAATCTTCAACCTTATTGGTCTGCTCCCAAGGTAACTGAGAGGAAGAATATCCAAAGTGTCCATAGTTTGTTGACTGGCCGAAAATTGGCTTCAGCAAATCAAGCTGTGAAACAACATCAGCTGCTTTAAAGCTAAAGACATCCAAAACCGCTTTCACAATCTGCTCGTCTGCCACCTGATTGGTCCCGAAAGTATTCACATTCACACTCACCGGATCCGGATGCCCAATCGCATAAGCGAGTTGCAATTCACACTCAGTCGCAAATCCAGCCGCCACAATATTCTTCGCCACCCAACGCGCCATGTATGCAGCAGATCGATCAACCTTTGATGCATCCTTCCCCGAAAAAGCACCCCCACCATGGCGCCCCATTCCCCCATACGTATCCACGATAATTTTTCGACCAGTCAATCCCGCATCACCCTCTGGACCACCAATCACAAAACGCCCAGTCGGATTGATCAGATACTGTGTCTCATCACTCAATAACTCTCCCGGAATCACCTTCTCAATCAAGTCACGCTTCAAGATCTCCCGCATCTCAGGAGTATCAATTTCCTCAGCATGCATCGTCGAAACCACAACCGCGGTCACACCAACAGGCTTTCCACTTTCGTACTTCATGGAGACTTGCGTTTTCGAATCAGGTCGCAACCAAGTATGCACACGATCCTTCCTCAAATTCGTCAACGCCTCACCCAAACGGTGAGCATAAGCCACAGGCGCAGGCATCAACTCCTCAGTGTCATCAGCAGCATACCCAAACATGATCCCCTGATCTCCCGCTCCCTGCTCTGAAGTATCCTTATGGTCAGCCGCCTCAGCATCAACACCTTGCGCAATGTCCTGAGACTGCTTGCCCAACAAATTGACGAAAAACAAAGAATCTGCATCAAACTTCGACGAATAAGAGTACTCTGTATTGTCAGCATAGCTCTTGTCGTATCCAATCTTCCTCACCGCTTCCCGGGCGACCTCTTCGTAATTAAATTTTGCACCCGTCGTGATCTCCCCAGCTAAAACCAAAACATTGTCCTTCACTAAGGTTTCACAGGCAACCCGAGATCCCGGATCCTGCTCCAAACACGCATCCAAGATCGCATCCGAAACCGTATCACAAACCTTGTCAGGATGCCCCTCGGTCACCGACTCCGATGAAAAAATAAAACTTTTGCTCATATCTCTGAATTAAATATCGTCAAATCACGATTCGTTGATGCGAACTATCCCCACTCACCTATGCCGTCAATTCTCAATTCACTGAAAATGATCTCGGACCCCACCAGGATCCGAATCCTCCTCCTCGTCGAAAAAGAGCCGCTCTCCGTCGCCGAACTCCAACAAATCCTCGGAATGGGCCAATCACGCATTTCAACTCAACTCTCCCAACTCAAAAAAGAACACCTCGTCACAGATCAAAGATCAGGAAAAAACAACATCTACTCCGCTTCCATCTCTCCCGACCTTAGCAAAATTATCAATGATGCCGCTCCCGAAGTCCCTGAATCTGAAAGCGACCTAGCTTCCCTCCGGCACATCCTCCGCAAACGAAAGGACCAAGCTCGCGCCTACTTTGACAATTTGGCTGGAAAATTCGGACGCGAATACGTCCCAGGTCGATCCTGGAAAGGGCTCGCCGAGGCCATGCTCAAAATTTTGAATTATGATACTGTCGCCGACCTAGGCGCCGGAGAAGGAACCCTATCGCAACTCCTCGCTCAACGTGCTTCCAAAGTCATCGCCATCGACAATTCGCCCAAAATGGTCTCCTTCGGCCAGTCTCTTGCCCAAGAAAACAATCTCCCCAATCTTGAATACCGCCTCGGTGATATCGAATCACCACCCATCGAAGATTCTTCGGTCGACCTAGCGATCTTTTCCCAAGCCCTCCACCATGCCGAACACCCCCAACGAGCCCTCCAAGAGGCCTATCGAATCCTCAAACCTAACGGCCGCCTAATTGTCTTGGACCTTCTTCAACACACCTTTGAAAAAGCTCGCGACCTCTACTTCGACACCTGGCTCGGCTTTTCCGAAGTTCAACTCGCAGAAATGATCACAACTGCAAACTTCAACAACGTCGAAACCGCCATCGTAGATCGCGAAGAAATTCCTCCAAACTTCCAAACACTCCTGGCATCAGCAACAAAATGAAAACCTTTCTCGCTCTCTCCATCCTATTGAACATCTGTTCTTGCCTGCCATCGGCAGCACCACCAAAATCAATCCCCCACCCTCCTCAAACCTCGCCCACCCTCCAACAAGCTCAGAAAATTCAGACCCCACCTCCAACCAAGCCAAAATCAACTGCCCGGCCAAAACCATCACCCCACAAAAATCCCCTCAAGGCTCAAACCTCCCAAAAAAACAACATCACTTTCACGTCTCTGACATTCGATCGACAAGACTATCGCCTCAAAGTGCTCGATCAAAAAAATGGACCTGGCACCCAATTTAAAAGCGCTCAGGCCGCTGGCCAAGGACACCTAGCATCCATCAACGGTGGATTCTTCACCCCCGAAGGCAAGCCCCTTGGGATCGTCATCACCAACGGCCAAACCCGAGGGGCCTTTAACTCATCCTCCTTCCTCGGCACTGGTATCCTGGATGGTGAAAACCTGACTCTTTCCTCCCGCAAATCCTACAAGAACTCAAATGAACTCCTCCAATCCGGCCCCAGACTTCTCTGGCAAGGCGAAAAACTAACCGGACTTTCAGACAAAAACAAACGCCCTCGCTCATTCCTCATTTGGGACGGACAAAACCACTTCGGCATTGTTCACGCCAATGGCGCTACCCTCAAACAACTCTCAAACACCCTCAAACAACAACCAATTCCCAATTTTCAGATCAACTACGCCCTCAATCTAGATGGCGGCCGATCCTGCGATTTCTGGATCTCCCCAAAAGTTTCTGGAGGAGGCATCACCAAAAAATCCTTCCTCAATAAACCCGTTCGCAACTACCTCATTCTACAGAAGAGGTAATAAAAAAAATTCCCTCTCCGTATTTCTACGAAGAGGGTAAATGAAAATGGTAGCAGCGGGCGGATTTGAACCGCCGACAAAAGGCTTATGAGTCCTCTGCTC
>JAHDGN010000172.1:5159-6997 GCA_020627645.1 Akkermansiaceae bacterium | reverse complement strand
CGACAGCTGGAACTCTTCTAAATACCCCGCTGCTTGCGGCGGGGATCTTTATTGATCCAATCTTATCAAGATTCACCCACTGTTCTTTCCCTCCACGTAAACGAAGTAACATCTTTCGCCCCTTCACCCGAACCACTCGAGGAGGAGAATCAAATTCTTCGTGTGAATCTTCGTCCCAATAGTCGTTCAAATCTAAATACCTAAACTCTCCGCGACCCTCTCCATTCTCCACCAACACATAGTTCCGACAGGGAGAACAATCATTGGGAATCTCCTCCTCAATGACCAAAACCCTCCGATCTCGGGAGGCAATCAACCTCACGAATTGACGCCTCTTTGCTGGATCATAGTAAGCCAGAAAATCAGAATGTGCGCTTTCGATGAATAATGTTTCATCCCAATCCTCACGCTTCACCGAATAGTAGGACATGCTCCTGATTCCAAATTCCGAATCATTTTTGATCATCATCGGTCCCACAGTCAAATTCACCTGAAATCCATTGTCCTTCTGGGAGATGATGGCTGCCCTTATATTTTGGTGACCGTTAGCCCCGCTTCCCCCGTCCCAAATTTGGCATCCTACAAAAAGCAAAGGCAACACGATAAGAATCAACTTCACGGATCAATTTTGAAGCCCAATGCAACAACTGTAAAGCTGTTTTTGCAGCATTTCAGGATTTGAGCCCCAAAAAATCAAACGCCCAACCCTAATTGCTCATCGTTACCACCGAACTTCACCCCGACTCCTAACAACCTGACCGATTTTCCACCACCTCGACTCCACGCCAGATTTAAAAGCTCGTTATAACTCTCCTCATCCATCAGGCATCCCGCCTTCTCTGCTGTTGTTTGCGTGAAATCTTCAAACTTCAATTTCACTACCCTAGATTTCACTCCCAGCATACTCTTCGCTAAAACCTCTTCTTCGACTTCGAGTCGCAATTGCCTCATCACATCTCTCAACCAATCTAAATCTCCAATATTTTCCCGGAACGTCCTTTCTTTTGACAACGATTTCCTAACCCGTTCAAATTTCACCTCTCGCTCATCTCTCCCGCGGCACCTCTCGTAAAGTTCTAGTCCCCACTTCCCAAATCTCTCAGCCAATTCCAACTTCGAAAACCCCTGTAACTCTGCGCAAGTTTCCACTCCGATCTGTTTCAGCTCATCTCTTCCCTTTTTTCCAACCCCTTGCAAACGCTCCACCCTGAGCCCCTTCATAAATCCATCAACATCTTCAGGTCGAATCTCCAACTGACCATTCGGCTTATTCCAATCACTCGCAATCTTCGCCAACATTTTATTCGGTGCAATCCCCGCCGACGCTGTCAACCCCGTCTCCTCACATATCCTCCGTCTTATTTCAGTCGCCAAAGCTGACCCCGACTCCGCCCGATGGCTCACATCCAAATACGCCTCATCCAACGACAAAGGTTCGACCAACTCCGTATACCTCGCAAAGATCGCCCGCACCTGACTTGATACCTCTCGATAAACCTCAAACCGAACCGGCATTAACACCAACTCCGGACACAATTGTTTAGCCATAAAAACCGGCATCGCCGAACGACACCCAAATTTCCTCGCCTCATAGTTTGCCGTCGTCAACACTCCTCTTCCCGATGAACCTCCAACCCCCACCGGTTTCCCAATCAATTCTGGATGATCCCGCACTTCAATCGCGGCATAAAAACAATCCATGTCGATGTGAATAATCGTCCGCATACCAACTCATTCAGAATGCATCTCTAGCCCAAAAAAACAATCCATCCATTTTTTGCATGCTCTTTTGAAAATGCATCCTCATTTCTCCGTAACTATAATGTAGACCGCTCATG
>JAHDGN010000172.1:0-5149 GCA_020627645.1 Akkermansiaceae bacterium | reverse complement strand
CCATCATCTCGACCATTTCCTTGGTTGCTTTTCCAGCCCTCGCTCGCGAAGACCAGGCCGCCCTCCCCTCAGCACTCAATCTCGAGCAATCACTCACCAACGAACTCGAATCGCTGCGTTCTTTGATCAAGAAAGCTCTTCCAGCAATTCCCAAGGAAAAAATTTCAGCCTTCGAGCTGGCGCGCAAAAAGGAACAGGATGCGAGCGCTTCCCTCAAGCAGGCCTCCGATGACACCGGTAAAATCGCCACCGCCCGAGCCCTCGTCAACCATGCCACCGGAAAGTGGATTGGTGGAGCCAACCGCAACATCGCCAAAGCGAAAACCGCTCTCGAAGCCGCGAAAACAGAAAAGCAACGAAAAGCGGCTCTCAAAGACCTCGCCCACTGGGAAAAAGACCTCGCCACCGGGAAGGAGCACCTCAAGCAACGCCAAGCCAATCTTGATGCCCTCCTCAAACGAAAAGCCGCCATCGACGAAGCTCACAAAATTGCCAAAGCACAAATTGAAAATGCCAAAAAAGAAACCGTCATCTCGACCCACGAGCTTGGACTTCAAAAGACCCTAACATCTACCTCACTTGACGGATTTCTTGCTAAATTCATTTTCATTAGCGAAGCCACCCCAAAAGCGCTCGCAAACTTCGGTTCCCAAAATTTCCAGCAATACAAGCTCCTCACCAAGACTCTCGTAGATCAAAAACTCCTCGTCCGCATTGCCCTAGCTGATGGCGCGAAGAACAACAAATACGGTGCTGCTCTCAAAATTTACTCTGACATCCTCAAAAAATCCCCGCAGTCAAAATCGGGCGCCCTCAACAACCTCGCTCTGGCGATTTCGCTCGAGCACGCCTCCCCAATCAAACAACGCAACCCAATTGCCCAAAAGGATGGCCCCGAGTTCGTCGACCCCTTCAAACGATATCTTCAGTATGAAAAAGCCTTTCTCAACAACGAGCTTGATCCCGCTTTCAAATTTCTTTCCGCCTGGGAGATGCGCTTTGTAGTCGATGGTGACGAACCGGACGAGACCCTCGTTTGGGGTCGCGAAATGCTTCGCAACTATCGTCCCGATCATCTCACCATTAACTACGACTGGCGATACGTTGCCGCAGTTCGAAGCGACATCCAATATGGCTCCAAAGAAGTTCGTAACGACAAACCCGAACTCCAGTTCTTCCAAAACATCCTAATGAACGGCGGAATCTGCGGACGCCGAGCCTTTTTTGGACGATTTATTCTCCGTGCATTTGGAATACCAACCACCGCCCGACCGCAACGCGGACACGGAGCCCTCGCCCACTGGACTCCCAAAGGCTGGATCATCAACCTTGGAGCAGGATGGGGATCTGGATGGACCAAAACACGCTACGATCGCTGCCTCGACTTTCTTGCCAACACCCAAGCTCGAGCAACTGGAGATACAACCTTTCTCCAGGTCAAACGAGCACAGTGGATCGGGCAAGCTATGGGGGAAAAAGGAGTCTACGGGCTTGTTGGTCGGGCCAAGCCAGAGTTCTGGCATGCCGTCTCCCTCTACACCCAGCGGGGAATCGTTCTAAGTTCAGATGCAAAAACCCTCGACGCTGTGGGGCAGGACATCGCAGAAGCAAACGTCACCCGCGAGAAGGTCGAAATCGCGAATGTGAATTTAACCGACAAAGATCGTCAAATCATGACCGCTAAGGACGGAACCATTACCATTCCCGCCACCGCCACGACCTCGCCAGCAAAATCAGGTGGCAGAATCCTCTTCCACAACAGCCACCTCGGAGGGAAACAACTCCACTACACCCGAACCGGGCGCCCCACCCCATTCGTCTACACCGTCGAGGCTCCAAACGCCGGAATCTATGAACTCACCTCCAATGTGGTCACGCCAACTTGGCGTCAATCCCTGGAAGTCGCTATCAACGATGGGCCTAAGTCCACAATCAACCTCCCTTTCACCGTCGGTATGTGGTCTAAGACCTCCCCGGCCAAGATCACTCTCAAAAAGGGAACCAACATCTTAACCTTCACTCGACCCAAAGGCTCCAAAGGGATCACCATCAAAGACTTCACCCTCACCCCAACGAAATAATCAAACACTGCGCTTCATATTTTTGGTCACTTCAAATAAGTTCCCTTCAAATGAAAACGATTACTTCCGTCGTAAGCTCGCTCGTCCTCTGCTTCAGCGCAGTCGGGCAAGACAGCAAACCAGAACCCAAAACAACCACCAAACCCAAAACAGAATCTAAAGAAGTTACCGTCGTGATGTCGACAAACCACGGAGACATCCACGTTCAACTCGATTCCCAAAATGCTCCCATCACCGTTAAAAATTTCCTCAAATACGTGGATGCCAAGCATTACGACAATAGCATCTTCCATCGCGTGATTTCCAATTTTATGATCCAAGGGGGGGGCTTCAAAATGAAAGACGGGAAAATGACTCGCAGCGCCACCAATGGCCCGATCAAAAATGAATCCCAAAAAACCCCAGCCAACAAACGTGGCACCATCGCGATGGCCCGCACCAACGTGCTCGACAGCGCCACTGATCAATTCTTCATCAACGTCACCGATAACCCGAACCTCAACCACGGTGGTCCATATGGCGGATACGCCACCTTTGGTAAAGTTGTCAAAGGGATGGATGTTGTTGATAAAATCAAAGCAGTCGAAACCACCTTTCTCGGTCGCGAAAAAGCCAAACCCGTCAAAACCGTAACCATCAAATCCATTCGACGCCTGAAAGTGGAAGCAACAAAGACGACCACCAAGAAACCGACATCCAACTCAATTCCCCCCTCTCCGCCAGTTCCCATCCCTATTCCAGAAAAAAAATAGCCCATGCATTGGCTCCTGTTACCTCTCGGGTTTCTTTTTGGTTCGATCCCCTTTGGACTCATCATCGGGAAAATCAAGGGAATCGATATCAGACAACACGGCTCCGGAAACATCGGAGCCACAAACGCCTTCCGTATCCTCGGAAAGCCCGCTGGCATCACTTGTCTGCTTCTTGACTTCGTGAAAGGGCTCACCCCCGTCCTCCTTGCCAAAAGTATCAGTCCTGACAATTCAGTCGGCCAAACTGTCGAAGTTTGCACGGCTCTCGCTGCAATCCTGGGGCACAACTATTCACCTTGGATCGGATTTAAAGGAGGAAAAGGGATCGCCACCACCGCTGGAGCCCTCACCGCCCTCATGCCTTTTGGCATCCCCATCCTCATCCTCGTCTTCATTATTGTCACCGTTACCACCAAATACGTCTCCCTCGGATCTATCATGGCCTCGGCAGCTCTCCCGATCCTCGTCCTCTGGGGGTCATGGTATCACCACGGATTCCCCCCTAACGACAATTGGAACGTGCCCCTCATCATCTTCTCTTTTCTGGCCGCTTTCCTGGCGATCTACAAACACCGCAGTAACATCACCAGACTACGGAAGGGCACCGAGCACAAAATCGGACAAAAGAAAGCATCCTGAAATCACAGCCTTTTCTTCAAAATCTCGAAGCGGCACCCCTTTAAGAGCGAGCTGCCCAATGCTGTTATCGAAAATCGTTTCACACACTCTTCTCTATGAATTTCCAAAACCCAACCGTTCTCGGAGCGGGATCCTGGGGCACTGCCCTTGCCGTCATCCTCGCTAAAAAGGCACCACACGCCCATCTCGTTGCGCGTGATCCAGACCTAGTGCAGGAAATCAATACGAAACACCAAAACATACGGTACCTCCCAGGCGCACCACTTCCGGAAACTCTCATCGCAACCACCGAGATCGAAATCACTCAGAGCGCAGACCTCATCCTATTCGTCGTTCCCACGTCTGCCACTCGCGAAATGGCATCTTCGCTAGCAGAACTCAATATCCCAACCGATACCATCCTTTGCTCCTGCTCCAAGGGCATTGAACGCGATACCGGAAAACGCATGTCCGAAATCATCGCCGACCATTTCCCCGATAATCCCATCGCCATCCTTTCTGGCCCCAACCACGCAGAAGAAATCACCCACGGACTCCCCGCTGCCGCCACGATTGGCTGTGCCGATCAAAAGCTAGCCGCCAGACTCCAAGAAGCCCTCTCCACCGACCGCTTTCGAACCTACACTAACTCCGATCTCGCTGGAATCGAACTCGGAGGCGCCATTAAAAACGTCTACGCCATCGCTGCCGGTACCGCACGTGGCCTTCAACTCGGCGATAACGCCATCGCCGCACTTGTGACCCGAGCCCTTGCCGAACTCACCCGACTCGGTACCGCTCTCGGAGGCAAACCCGAAACCTTCCAAGGCCTCTCGGGACTCGGAGATCTCATTGTCACCTGTTTTTCCCACCACTCCCGCAACCACCGAACAGGTCTCGGAATCGCCGAAGGAAAAACCATCGAACAAATTAAAAGCGACCTTGGAATGGTCGCCGAAGGCATTCCCAACACCCAGTCAATCTACGAAGCCGCCCGCCGAGTCGACGTCCGAACTCCCATTCTGGATACGGTCTACTCTGTCCTCTACCAAGATGTGCCCCCAGATGAAGCCCTCAACAATCTCTTCAACCGATCCCTCCGCCCAGAAACCGACTAATCGAACAACAGCATATCATTTCACGAGTTCCTCCCGAATCCTTCGCAGCTCGGCCTTTCTTTCCTCACTGACCTCTGGATACTCCATATTCCAGGAGCTCATCTCCCTCCGAATCACTTCGGATACCATGAGTCGCATATTCTTCTTATCATCTGCCGGAATCACAAACCAAGGAGCCTCCTCGGTCGCAGTCTCCCGAATCGCCTCTTCATAAGCCTTCATATAGTCATCCCAATACCCTCTTTCCTTCACGTCCCCCTCACTGAACTTCCAATTCTTCTCCGCCTCATCAATCCGAGCCACAAATCGATCCCTCTGTTCATCCTTACTCACATTCAAAAAGAACTTTAGTACCTTTGTTCCATTCCTCACCAAATGCCTCTCATGGTCGCGAATTGACTCATATCGACCTTTCCAAACATCCTCCAAACACTCCTCTGGCAACCTCTGATACTTCGTCACAATCTCCGGATGCACTTTGACCACCAACACCTCCTCGTAATACGTACGATTAAAAATCGAAATCTGCCCCCGCCTCGGCAAATGATCTTGGCTCCTCCAGAGAAATTCATGATCTAGT
>JAHDGN010000171.1 GCA_020627645.1 Akkermansiaceae bacterium | reverse complement strand
CAAGAAAGGAGAGGAACCGGCGACAATTTTTGCGAGCTCTGAATGGCAAGGTTTTTGAAGGGAAGGGAAGTGGTCGTTTGGAGTGGGCGGAGTCATTGGTGGATGAAAGCAATCCTTTGACAGCGCGAGTCCGAGTGAATCGAATTTGGTCGAGGGTTTTTGGTCGAGGAATTGTGGGGTCGGTTGACGATTTCGGCAAAATGGGACAATTGCCAACACACCCTGAGTTGTTGGATTTTTTGGCGAGAGATTTTGTGAAGGAGGGATGGTCGACTAAGCGGATGGTGAGAAAGTTTGTGTTATCGAGTGCTTTTCGGATGTCTTCGGTTCCTTCTGAAGAGGCGGCGAGGTTGGACCCGGAGAATCTGTATTTGCAGAGAATGCCTTTGGTTCGGATGTCGGCGGAGTCGGTCAGGGATCATATTTTGGCGAGTAGTGGTGAGTTAAAACGAGACCTTTATGGGCCGAGTCTTTTACCGTATTTGAAGGATCAGCCATTTAGTAGGGCGAAACCCAATTCTGGTCATTTGGACGGCGGAGGTCGGAGGTCGATCTATCTTGCTAGTCGTAGGAATTTTTTATCCTCATTTTTGCGGGCCTTCGATGCTCCTAATACGACGGAGCCAATGGGGCGGAGAAATGTGACGACGGTTCCGGGTCAGTCGTTGGCGTTGTTGAATCATCCGTTGATTCATGAGATGTCCCGGAGGTGGGCAAAGAGGATCGTTTCGATTCAGGCGAGTGATGAAGAACGAATCCAGCAGATGCACCGAGTTGCCTTTTCGAGAGAGGCCACTCAGAAAGAAGTGCAGTGGGGATTGAAGGCTTTGAAACAATTGGGTGGGGGAGATGAGGGGTGGGTTGGGCTTTGCCATTTGATGATGAACAGGAAGGAGTTTATTTATGTTTTCTAAGACGAACGATTATGGTCGGCGGGAATTTATCCAGCGTGGGTCCTTGGGGTTTGGTTCCCTTGCCTTGGCTGGGTTGATGGGAGATGAGGGGAGCGATTGTTCCTCATCATGCTCCAAAGGCAAAGAGTGTCATTTTTTTGTATATGGATGGTGGGGTTTCTCATGTTGATAGTTTTGACCCCAAACCGTTGTTGAAGAAAGAGAACGGGCAGAAACCAAAATTTAAGACCGATGCAACGGTGCAATTCTGGGGGGATTTGCGCGAGTCCGTGGGAGTTTAGGGAGGGGGGGAAGAGCGGGATACCGGTTAGTGATTTGTTTCCTCATCTCCGTGAGTGTGCAGACGAGCTGTGTGTGATGAGGTCGATGACGGCTTTTTCTCCGAACCATCCCAATGCGAATTATTCGTTGCATAGTGGATTGATTTTAGCGGGGCGACCGAGCATGGGGGCGTGGGCGTCGTATGGGATGGGGAGTTTGAATTCTGATTTGCCGACCTATGTGGTGATTCATGGTGGCCAGGTTCCTTCGGGGGGGATGCAGATGACTGGAGAGGGTTTTCTACCAGCGACCCATGGTCCTTCTGTTTTGCATCCGAAGGGGGTGGTCTTGCAGAACATTCGGCCTAGCGAGAAGAATCGAGGACTTCAGGATGAAAAATTGGCTTTGCTGAAGGAGATTGACGGAAGGTTGATTGAACGGAGGGCGGATTCTGAGTTGATTGCTTCGGCTGTCAAAAATTATGAAATGGCTGCTCGGATGCAGATTGTGGTGCCTGGGGTGACTGATGTGTCTAGAGAGCCTGATTACATCAAGAGAATGTATGGACTGGAGGCAAGTTTTGACAATACGCGGACCTATGGAGCGCAGTGTTTGATGGCTCGGAGATTGGTGGAGCAGGGAGTGAGGTTTGTGGAGTTGACGATTAACCGGGGGAATGGAGATCGCTGGGATCAGCACGGTCAATTGAAAGAGGGGCACACCAAAAATGCCTTGGCCGTGGACCAACCGATTGCGGCCTTGATCAAGGATTTGAAAGCCCGCGGGTTACTGGATTCTACGCTGCTTGTTTTTGCTGGAGAATTTGGGAGAACACCATTTGCACAGGGGCGTGACGGGAGGGATCACAATCCGCAAGGCTTTAGTATTTGGATGGCAGGTGGGGGAATCAAAGGTGGGACGGTTTATGGGGCGACTGATGAGTATGGTTATCGTGTTGTCGATGGGAAGATGACGGTTCATGATATGCATGCCAACATGTTGCACCTCATGGGGATCGATCATGAGAAACTGACCTATCGTTATGGTGGCAGAGATGTTCGGCTAACGGATGTGCATGGGGAGATTATCCCGGAGATTTTGGCGTAAGCAAAGGGGGGGGAGGCTTTCAGAAAGTCCAACTAGCTTATGTAGTGGAGAGATGCTGCTGTTGATTGAATTCTCTCTTCGTTGTCTAGAAGTTCACGGATGGGATCGTGGCGACCAGTGAGAAGAGCTTGGCGGGGGGCGTCAGGCATTTGAATGGGGATCGTGAGATCTCCGGCCGAGACAGTGAGGGATTTGAGGTCGATTGTCAGGGAAGTGTTGGGAGATGTGGTGACTAAGTTACTGAGTTGTTCGAGGTGGGTTTTGGAGGTCGTGACGCAGGGGAGACCTATTGTGGTGGAGTTGCCAAAGAAGATTTCAGCGAAGGATTCGGCGATGATTGCTTTGAAGCCGTATTTTGAGAGTGATTGGGGGGCATGTTCGCGAGAGGAACCGCATCCAAAGTTGATTCCTGCAATGAGAATCGAGGAGTTCTCATAAACGGGGTCGTTGAGTGGGTGCTGAGTCTTATTTCCGGACTCGGAGTCATGGCGAACGTCGTAGAACGCGTAGTCACCCAAGCCATCGAATGTGACACATTTCATGAACCGAGCTGGGATGATTCGGTCGGTGTCGATATCGGCGCCCGGGATCGGGACTGCCGTTCCTGTGACTTGGGTGACTGGGTCTAGCATGGTTTTATTTGAAGGCTGGAGTGATGGTATATCCTTCTTTTTTGAGAAGGTCTTGGATTGCGGTTTTTCCAGAGTAGTGAGCGGCTCCGACAGCAAAGAAGTGAGATGTGTCTGGTGAGGAACTTAAGTTTTTGACGATATTGGCGGACATCTTTTTGTTTCTGGTGTCGAGCAGTCCAGTCATCATTTTTTGGATTGTTTCTTTGGTTGTGAGGTAGTTTCCTTTTTCGAGATCCGCAAATGCGAGGTTCATTTCTTCGACCACGAGTTTGCCGATGGCATGGGGATCTTTGGTGAGGTATTCATTGAGCATTTTGGTGAGTCCCTCAGAGAATTTTTTGGGTTCTTCTTTGATGAAAGTAGCCAAGTCTTTTAGGAGATTTGTTTGCTCTTTTTCGGTGAGTGTTGAGAAGATTTTGATTCGATCTTGGTTCGTTTCTAGACTGTCAGTGATCTTCCCGGCTTTGGTCGCTCGAGCTTGGAGGACAGCATCGAGTGGCGACTTTCCTGATAGTTGGGATTCGATTTGAGGAATCGTGACGAAAAGAGCCCAGGTGTGGAAGCTATCGAAGGGGGCAATTGATAGACCTGGTTGCAAGGAGGCGAGGTAGTCGTTGAGGTTTTTGGTGGCATCGGGGCCGATGAGTTCGGAGACCTTTTTTCCATCCTTGCGCATCAGATCCATGGCGCTTTTGATTTGTGCCGCAGGGGATAAGTCAACTTCGGTGTAGAGAACCTCGGATTTTTCGAAGGCATCTTGGGCTTTTGGATGGAGGGTGGTGACCCGTTTGTCGCTTAAATGGATGGTTCCAAACAAGTAGGATGGTTTGGTGAGGTTTTTCCCTTCGATTTTCCAGAGACAGGGATGGACAGGGTGAGTGAGGAGTTTGGGGTCGATTAGCTTTTGAGCTTCCTTTGCGCTGAGGCAGAAAGGAATCATGGTTGCGCAGGTGACAATTGTTTTGATGATGTTTTTCATGGAGCTATGACGGTAGGTGAGGTCCGTGGCGAGTGCTGTTACAATGATTGGATGATTTTGTTTCGAACAAACAAAGTTTTTGGGTGTCGGGCTTTATTCTTTCGGTGATTCTGTGGGAGTTCGAATGACTGCAAAAGTGAGTTCTAATTCGCCGTCCTCTGAATCGGAGATTCTCCCGTTGATTTCAAAGCTGCCCCCATCTCTGGCTCCAATGTGCAGGAAGAAGTCTTCGTTTTTTATGGTGACGAGGTTTGAAACGTCTCGAAAATTTGTTCCCTCTAGCTGAGAACTGAGTTGGTCAAATTTTACTAAGGTGTCGATATCCCAAATTTCAGCATGATCGACGGTGTTTCTGGCAGAAGTTGCTAACTCATTAAGCTTTAGTTCAGATATGGCGTCAGGATGGATACTGTATGTTTCAGAGTTCAGTCTAAATGCATTCTCGGGTGCGCCTGGAAATCTTAATCGTTCGGGACTGATGAAGGTGAATTCGTAATCGCCGTTTTCGGTGAGGTATCCTCCGGTGGCGATGACATCGCCTTCCTTGAAAGGGATGCGAACAGAAGAGCTGAGAATGTTTTCATTGAGGGGGCCGGAGAACCTTTCAATTTTGCCAGTCACTTCGTTTAGTTGTTTTCGGAGTTCGTTGATTTCGGGATTTTTCCCGTTATCAGAGTCTTTTGTTTTTCGGGAAGAGCTGGGGAACCCTGTTGGTAGCGATCGGGAGATCGAGGTGGATTTTTGATAGCGTTTGGGGGAGTTCTTATTTTGATCTTGTGGCGAAGATGCTTCGTTTTGGGGTTTTGGGAATAGGAAGAACAGGGCGATGAGAGCGACAGCGATGACAAGAAGGGAAGATAATTTCATAGGTTGTTGAGGGTTGTAGCTAGGTTTCTAATTAGGAGAAGAAATTTTTCCGTGGACGGCGGCGGCGGCGACCATGACAGGAGACATAAGAATGGTTCGGCCGGTGGGGGAGCCTTGTCGTCCTTTGAAATTTCGGTTGGAGGATGAGGCGCAGATTTGGTCACCGATGAGTTTGTCGGGGTTCATGGCGAGGCACATTGAGCAGCCAGCGGCCCGCCATTCGAATCCGGCTTTGGTGATGGTCGATCCCTTCTTGCTCACACTGATGGGCGGTGATTTGGGAGCCTGGGACGGCGATGGCTTTGATGCCTGGAGCGACATGTTTGCCTTCAAGGTAGTTAGCGGCTTCTCGGAAGTCGGAGAGTCGGCCATTGGTGCATGAGCCGAGGAAAGCGACATCGATGGGGATTCCTTTGATGGGAGTTCCAGCGGGAAGCTTCATGTAAGCGAGAGCTTCTTCGATGATGGGTTTTTCGTCGTCTGGCGCTGAGGCAGGATCGGGAATCTTTTCAGAGATTGAGATGGCGTGGTCGGGAGAGATTCCCCAAGTGACCGTGGGTTCGACATCTTTGGCGTTGATGACGACGATTTCGTCGTATTCGGCATCTGGGTCGGAGGCGAAAGATTGCCATCTTTGAACGGCGGTGTCCCAGTCGGTTCCTGATGGGGAGTAGGGGCGACCTTTGAGGTAGTCAAAGGTTGTTTGGTCTGGGTTAACGTATCCACAACGAGCTCCGCCTTCGATCGCCATGTTGCAGACAGTCATGCGCTCTTCCATGGAGAAGTTGTCGAAGGTGGTACCGGCGTATTCGTGGGCGAATCCGATTCCTCCCTTGGCACCGAGGAGTCTGATGAGGTGGAGGGTGAGGTCTTTAGCGTAGACTCCGGGGCGGAGATTGCCGTTGACTTCGATGCGGCGGACTTTGAGTTTTTCGATGGCGATCGTTTGGCTCGCGAGGACGTCGCGAACTTGGGTGGTGCCGATGCCGAAGGCGATGGCCCCGAAGGCCCCATGGGTGGCGGTATGAGAATCTCCACAAACAATGGTTGTTCCGGGTTGCGTGATTCCTTGTTCGGGTCCGACAATATGAACGATGCCTTGTTTGCCTGACTTGAGGTCGAAGTAAGTGATGCCGAAGTCGTCGCAATTTTTGCGGATCGCATCGATCATATCTGCGGCGAGAGGGTCGGTTGGTTGATCTTGATTTTCGGTAGGAACGATATGGTCGATGGTGGCGAAGGTGCGTTGAGGGAATTTGACGGTGAGGTCGAGTTCACGAAGCATGCCGAAGGCCTGAGGTGAGGTCACTTCGTGGATGAGGTGAGTGCCAATAAAGAGTTGAGTGCGTCCGTCTTGGAGAGTGTCTACGGTGTGGGCTTCCCAGACTTTTTCGTAGAGGGTTTTGGCCATGTCTCGAGGGTAGAGGGAGAATATGGATTAGTGAATGGTGAATTTGAGTTGTGAAGGATGAATTGTTCGATGGTGTGTGGGAAGAATTTTGGATGAATGAAATTTTAAGACCTGATGGCGGGTAGACGAGGAATGAGATTTTTGGTTTTGAGCCTGGCGGTGTTGCTTTCAAGTTGCGCAAAGGAGGCGGTCAGGCCGTTTGAACCTAAGGGAAATTTGGTGAAGGAGGAGAAAAGAGAGGTTTCGGGAAAAGTGACTTTTTCGGGCCTATCTGATAAGCAGTTGAAGCAGTTTGAAGTGGTTCCGGAGAGTGGAGGGAATCGGTTTGTCCCAAAAAATGGAAGTTATGGTCAGGTGGATGGATTTGTTTGGCAGAAGATGACAGGGAAGTGGTTTAAGATCCCGGGGTCATGCGAGGTATGGGTTGGGGAAAAGCCGGTGGAGAGGTTTGATGGGGTTATTGCTGATGGAGGGATGAATGTTTGGTATCGGATTGGTGGGGCCGCCAAATTGCTATCGGTTTTTATTCACGGAGAGGTGAGGCCAGGGTGGGTAGATGGGCACTAGTGCTCCATTCGCCTTCAACTGAGTGATGTCTTCTGTCGTTTTCCAGAATGGCTGCGTTGTTGCCCTTATTGAGAATTCCAATTCACGCAAAGGGCTCTTGCCTTGCCCTCCCGAAAAACGTCTCACGAATCCATGCCTCAGTTGAAGACGAACGAAGCACTAGCTCGAATATTTCATCTCATTCTGAGAAAATTTGAACTCATTTTTTCTGCAAAAGCAGGTTGCCGGCAGGGCAAACTCGCTTTGGAGGTCTTATATTTAAAGGGTTTGCGCAAACTTCA
>JAHDGN010000170.1 GCA_020627645.1 Akkermansiaceae bacterium | reverse complement strand
CTATCAAGATACTCGAGGGTTGGATGACGTAGGCGTTCTGGTTTATTGATTAGGCCTCGCTCAGGGGGATATGACTAGAGGAGCTTGTCTACGCAGAACTGAGACCAGGTTTCTAGATTCGGATGTAAGTCGCTTTTGAGGCTTTCAGTTGATTGGAAAGAGAGGTTGGCAAGGGAGTCTTCGTTTGAGGTTACTTGTTCAGTTTCCAGTTCAAAAATATGAACAATACCGAGGTGGACTTTGCCAACTTCATTGGAGTCGTCGTTAAGAAGTCCAACAATACGATTACTATGAGATCCGGTGATATTGAGTTCTTCGGAAATTTCTCTTTCGACTCCAGCGAGGTAAGTTTCTCGGCCTAGAGGATCGGTTCGTTCGTCGATGGGGTTGATGTGGCCCCCGATGCCGACCGAGCCTTGCGCATGTAGCCGAGATTCTCCTCCACTTTTTCCACGAGTATAGTGGAGATATTTCCCTTGGTGATGGAATAGTGCGTAGGGGATGATTTGTTTATGGGAGGGGTCTTCTTCTGCTTTGGCTCGATCCATGAAGAAGTTGTGTGCGGGGTCGAGAATGGCTTCGAGGTATCGAAGAACGTCTGTTTGAATCCCTTGGAAAGAACCAAGGCTATCGAAGAGTTCGCGTGGGATGACGAGGATTTCTTCTCCTTTGTAATCGCGCATGGCTAGATTCTGTTCGGCTAGAGGCCTAAGTTCAATGCCTGTTTGCAGATCATTCGTAGAGAGCGGTCCAGTAAGTGCCAGACCGGCCAATCCCGATTTTGACGGTTTTTGGCGCAAACATTCGTTTGAAATTTTCGTGTTTCGCGAACCAGACCGCAAAGGCTTCTTGAGCAGATGTTCGATCTCGGCAAATTGAGGATCGTTTTATGTCCTCAGTTCGGATGATTGGCTTCTTATTCAAACTGACTTTCCCTGTGATTCTTTGTGGAGTGACAAAAGTGTTTTTCTTTTTCATGAGCCGGGAGTGAGAAAGGGCTAGTCGAGATAATCGTGGTTCGATTTTGAGAGGGGGAATTCCAAGGGCTAGGCGATGTTTGTTAATGAGTTGGATGCATTGCCTTTCCCGCGGTCCTAGATTGGCCTTGATGGCCAAAGAATTGTTTTTCTCCATGAGTAATAAGCCGTCCTTACTAAAGTAGCTGACTTTTGACGCTTCCTGAGCCTCGAGATCTTGGAATTCTCGAACTCTCGAAATGGTTGCAGGCTCGCCGAGGCGAAATCCAATTTCGTCCCGAAAGCTTGCGTATATTTCAAGGCTAGCGCGAGAACTTTGCAGGCCTTTTGAGAGGCGGGGGAGAATTTCTTGGAAGGATGGTTGGTGCATTTTTAGGAGTTCTGAAAATGCTTTTTTTGCAACCTTATTGAGTTGGTTGCCAGCTTTCTCTGGATCGAGCTGGTAGACATCCGAGAGGGAGCGGCGGAGCTGAGAAATCTTCCTTATCTCTCGATTTGAGCGTTTTTTCGGGGTGTACTTTGAAAGTTGGCGACGAAGTTTTGTGGAGTAATTGTCTTTTAATTTGGGCCAAGATTTGTCGAAGCGGTCAGCTGATTCTAGGACAATATCAAAATCGAGGTTCCTTACCTCAACGAGAATTTGGTTCAGTCCCTCGCCAGATTTGACGACTTTGTTTAGTTCGGAGAACAGCAGCTTTGTGGTGGTCTTTGCCGTAAGCGGAAAACTGATTGCTAGGCTGGCTAGAATAACTGAAAGACTTTTGACCATTTTAAAAGAGGTTGAGGGGGGAGCGAACTGATTCACATTTTTGTTGTTTGCAACAGTTTTTTCTAATTTGTGACTTGGATTGGTGAAGTTTTTTTCTGTTTTCGGCGTAAGTTTACTACGATGAGGGGGTTACGCAAGAAAAGGGGGACTATGATTTTATAAGGACTGCTATTTTTTGGTGATCTCCCTCGGCGGCCCAGACATGACGGAGGAAGTCGGCTGGATGAATGTTGCCGTGATCACGAAGGAATCGGCGATCGCCACCACATCCAAACATGATGTCGGGGTCTAGTTCGCCTCGAAGCTTTGCCTCGGCTTTGGTGATGATTCGGGGTAGGTATGCGATGTCATTGAGAGTGTCGCCAAATGTCGGGAGATCATTGACGGTGATTTCGTGTTCACTGTGCTTTGCGTTTTGCATGACGAGGAAAAAGTCACGGCGCACGGCAGCAATCAGGAGGGCAGTGGACTCGCTCGGTTCACCGGCATCGCCTAGGTCTTCAATAAAGTCAAAGAACTCGCGTGGTTTGTAGCCAATTGACTTTAGAAAGGAGAGGTCTTCGTCAGTGTAATATGAATTGAAGTCGGTGTTGCCTGATTTGTATTTTTCAAGACAGCGTCTGAAGAGGGTAAGAAAAGCTTCGTTCCAGTGCATAAAATGATTGAGTTTGATGATGGTATTGAAAGATTATTGGTCAAATTTTACTACGTGATGCGACCTCAGTTTGGCAATTGTGAAGTTGTTTGCGAAGTTCTTAATTAAGATAAGTTAAATATTGCATGTAGTTTTTCAACCTGGAAGTGGAACAAAAAACGTCTGCTCTCACGTGTGAAAGCAGACGTTAAAAGTGGTTTGGTATTACTCTGAAGGGTTATGCGTCGATTTTCTTATATGCGTCAACGAGGGCATTGATTCCTTCCTGGCCTTTTTTGCTCGCTCCATGTTCCATGCCGATAATTCCGGTAAAGTTCTTTTTGCGGAGGAACTTGGTGATTGCGACATAGTCAAGTTTCCCGGTCCCTGGTTCTTTGCGTCCTGGGGTGTCGCCGTATTGGACGTAGCTGACTTGGTCCCAGACTTTTTCGGCAGTTTTTACAATTCCCTCAACGTTGCCGATTTGGCCTTCGTGGAAGAAGTCCGCTAGGAGTTTGCATGACTTGCGGTTCACGAGTTTGCAAAGGAGGTGTCCGTCTTCGAAGGAGCGGAGGAGAGGTTGTCCGCCACTGATGCCATGGGAAAGGGGTTCTTGGGCGAGGATGATGCCGTGTTCTTCGACGATGTCGCAGCAAACTTTCATGGCGTCAACGGAAGCCTTAATTTGGTCTTCGCGTTTCATGGATTCGTCGCGAATGCCGGGAAGCATCGTCATGTTTGTCTGGCCAGTGATTTTGGCGATCTCGATTCGCTTTTTGAGGTCGTCCTTGATCTTTTTCCATTGGCCATCGGTGATGTTGTTGAATTTCGCACCGTGCCCGGCAGTGATGACACAGACGCCCAGTTCGATTTTGTGATCCCGTGCGAATTCGGCAATTTTTTCGATGGTCTTCATGTCCTGGCGGACGATCCAGTTATCTTCCCAGGCTCTAAATCCGAGATCATAAGCGTATTTGAGCTTGTCGAGATAGTTAGGTTTTTCGACAGGGTTGTAGGGAAGAATATTTGGGTTGGGGGCGAATTTTGCTTTGAAGATTCCAGGTTTTGCTTCGGTTTTTGCTTCGGGAGCGGCTTGTTCTTTACTGAAGGCGTTTGCTGAGAGGGCCGACAGGCCAGTGATCGTGGTGAATTTTCTTCTGTTCATGATATGACGTTGAGATAGCAGGATTTGATTGAGAGGCAAGGAGGAGGTTTCGGAGGGGTTTATTTTAGCCGGACGGATTGTTTTTTGCTGAGGCGGAGGATTTGCCCTGGTTGTGCAGAAAATTCAGCATTGGGGTCAGTCAGTTTTTCGCCATCGAGTTGGACTGCTCCGGTGGTGATGAATTGCTTGCGGAGTTCGCCGTTCGATTTTTCGAGGTTGAAGCTCGTTTTGAAAACGGAGCTTACGACTTCGAGGAGATTTCCTTGGAGGGTTGAAGCATCGATTTCAGGAAGGTCGGCATCTGCTAGATTCTTTTTGGAGAAGCGGGTATCCCACTCATCTCGGGCAGCTTTTCCGCCTTCTTCGTCGTGGTATCGGGTGGTGATTTTTTGGGCGAGTTCTTTTTTGGATTCCATGGGATGGGTGTCGGGGTCGCGTTGGAGGCCGAGCAAAAGGAGGTAGTATCGGTCCATGAGTTCGTCGCTAATACTCATGATTTTACCGAACATTTCGTTAGGTGATTCGTTGACACCAACGTAGTTATGAGCGCTCTTCGACATTTTTTTCACTCCATCAAGCCCCTCTAGAAGAGGCATGCAGAGGACGGTTTGTTGTTGTTGCCGTTCTTCTTTTTGCAAGTCGCGGCCGACAAGCATGTTGAAGAGTTGGTCAGTGCCGCCAATTTCGACGTCGGCTTTGAGTTCGACCGAGTCCCAGCCTTGCATGATGGGGTATTGAAGTTCGTGGAGGCGAACTTCCTTGCTTTCTGCAACACGTTCTTTGAAGTCTTCGCGTTGGAGCATTTGTTGGAGGGTGACTCTGGCATTGAGTTTGAGAACTTGTTCATAGTTCATTTGGCGGAACCATTCTCCGTTGAAGATGATCTCGGTTTTTTCGCGGTTGAGGACTTTGAAGGCTTGGTCGGTGTAGGTTTCGGCATTGGCGAGGACTTCTTCTCGGGTGAGAGGTGGGCGAGCAGTCGATCGCCCGGTTGGGTCTCCCACGGTAGCGGTAAAATCACCAATTAGGAGAATGGCGGTATGGCCGAGGTCTTGAAACTGGCGGAGTTTCTCGAGTGGGACGGTGTGGCCGAGGTGGATGTCAGGGGCTGTGGGGTCGACTCCGAACTTGATGCGAAGTGGCCGGTTTTCGTGAAGTTTATCGTTGAGTTCCTTTTCTGAGAGGACTTTTGAAGTGCCTGCAAGGAGTTGGGCGAGGTCTGGATGTGTTTCTTCGCTCATCATTTTTTGGGGAGTGAAGCGGGACGAGGGTGAGTTGACAAGGTTTTGCCGGGATTGCCAATTTTTTCAGGGGAGCTCTAGAGTCAGTGTTTTGGAGAGGGGGTAGAGAAGTGGGTGAGGGTGGTGAGATCATTCGGTGACTCTGAGGCGAAAGAATGAGGGTTGCCCAATGTCGGGGAGGTTGATCGAAATGAGGTCGAAATTGGTCTGTGGAGTTACTTCAATATTTCCAGCGCTGGTCACAGGGATTTCTACGGAGGACCAAGTTTCTAAGTCGTTGCTGTATTCGAAGAATTGGGTGAGCTGACCATCAATTGGGCGTTGGTGGCGTTGAAAAGTGAGAACGTTGTCCGCTGAGATTGTGGGAAGAATGGAGCTTGATTCTTTAAGCGGGTCTCCGCCAAGGATCATTTCAAGTAAGTTCGAGACACTATCCCGGTCTGGGTCATCATTTGGAGCGTCATTAAGCCCGCTTATTAGCCCTTGGGAGGGGGAGTCGGCCCATATTTGATAGGAGATTGGCTGATTGCTGGCGATGGATACATCGGCGAAGGTGAGGGCGGCGATTCCGTTGGCACCGTAGATGATTTCGGGTTGGGCTCGTCCGCCGCCCCACTGTGAGCTTTTTCCCTTAAGGTAAGTCATTTGAGTGGCGCTTGAGGGGGAGTTCAGTTGGAGGGTGATTCGGTTGTTTGAGGTTGATCCCGACGAGACACGGCCAGGGATTCCATCGAGGTAGAGGTGTCGGTTAGAAATGTTGTCCCATGGAGCCATCGCTTGGTCGAATTCAAGAGTGATCTGTGTTTTGTTGGTATTGGAGTACCATGCTGATAAAAGATTGGGGGCGGTGATTGGACCTTGGGTTGTGAGTCCATAGTGATCTTTTTCGATCATTGGTGAGAGGAGGTTCGTCATGAATTGATAGCCGTCTGAATTGTAGTGACAACCGGAGCCTGGCATGATGCCTAGGGTGCTCATGATGCGCATATTTGAGAATAGCTTAGGGAGGGTTCTCTGAACTTCCCTTAGCTGGTCGGTTTGGTCGTTGAGTCCACAGGCGGCGGGTCAAATTTGAAAGATGTAGTAGTTTTGAATATTTGGAAAATCTTGTTTCCAGGCTGCTGACATGTCTACGAAGTGTCTTTGATAGTGAAGGTAGTCGAAGCCTGGGTCTGGCCCGGTTGCACCTTGATTGTTTTCGCCCTGGTGCCAAATGACGGCTTTGATTCCGTGGCTGAGGTGAGCCCCGGTAATCCGGTTATATAGATTTGCATAAATTTGATGGGTGTTGTTGGGGCCTGGGTTTCCGTGTCCATCGGGGTTGGGTAGGTGTTGATCGATTCTGGTGCCACCTCGGGCGCCGTTAATGAAGCAGACGGGAATGTCGTATGTGTCCACGAGGTAGTTGGCGAGCATCCACCCCCATACGCCTAGTTGCATTTCTGAACCCTTGATGACTCCTCCTCCCCAGCCTTGAGTTAAGCCGTAGGTTCTAATCCATGGAGTGGTTGTGAGATTTGGTTGAACTTCATTGTCAGTTGCGAGGGCATTTGATTGCCCTTCGATTAGAAATGCGTCTCCACAGATGATATTGGATATGGTGTCTAGCGGGGTATCGATCCCGTTGTTGCGGATTCCGTAAACGACCTTATAGGTGATTTTTCCTGCGTCGATTGGGGCACTGAAGGCGTAGCGATTTCCATTTAGGCTTTGCCGTTGAGTGTCAATTAGGGTGTCCCCATTGTTGGTGGTGTATATTTTCAGGAAGACTTCTTGAGGAGATCCGGACTGGGTTCCGTTGTAGTAAATGGTTCCCTTCCCTGATGGGTCCCGAGCGATAAATTGGTTATTTGTGACCTTTTCGTTCAGTCCAGGAGTTCGAGTGATCCATGGGTCTGAGCTAGGCTCTGTGATGTGAATACTTTTTGATATGGTGCTTGGTTGGCCTCCATTGCTTAGGGTGAGGGAAATGGTGAGTAGTCCACTTCCTTGTGAGCGGACGAGAGTGAGGCTGTTTGGGTTGATGTTTTTGGTGATGGCGACGTTGTTGGTTTCCCATTGGTAGCTGAGATTTGTTGCGGAGGTTGCTTGAAGGGCTGGTAGATTTGAGATGTTCGGGGTGATCGTTATTGGGTCACGCCCATTCCAGGTTGATGGGCCATTCAGTGTAAATAGCGGTTCGGGAATGGCTTCGGTAATGGTGACTGGAATTTCGATAGAGCGAATCCTGTCGGGGTAAATG
>JAHDGN010000169.1 GCA_020627645.1 Akkermansiaceae bacterium | reverse complement strand
ATGACTAAGCCAGTGACGACAGCCATCGTCACACCAAAAATCCACTGATTCCCCTTAAAGAAACTAACATCTCCGCCTGTGACATTGACCAATTGGGCTGTCGCTTGATTTATCTGAAAAATATTCCCACCTCCAAAAGAAGCAAACACACAAAAAATTGCAAAGAAGACAGCCAAAATTTGCCCTACTGGCTTCAAGCCTCTCTCAGCCAGCCCCTTCCTAAGGTAATACATTCCCCCTCCGTGAATTTTCCCATCTGGCCCAGTTTCACGATACTTAACCCCAAGCGTGCATTCCGCAAATTTTGTAGCCATTCCCAGAAACCCTGCCAAAAACAACCAAAAGGCAACTCCCGGCCCAGCAATCGCTATACCAATGGCAACTCCTGCGATATTGCCTAATCCTACCGTTCCGGAAACAGCAGCGGACAAAGCCTGAAAATGGGTAATCTCTCCAGGATCGTTCTTCGAAGTATACTTCCCTTTGACCGTTCTAATCGCCAAACGAAAAGCGGTAAAGTTTACAAACTTAAAGACGAGAGTGCAGACGATTCCAGCCAGGGCCAACCATACAATCACCCACAGAACTCCATAGCCATTCACCTCGATCGAACTAAAAATTGCATCGGTAAACCAACCCGTCATTTTACCAAAACCTTCATCTAATTTTTTATCGAAGGTTTTTTCTGGTGCGGGAGGAACCTTATCTGAGGCCTCCTGAGCCATCAGCTGAGCACTCGAAAATACAAAAAACAAAATCCCAATAAACGACAAAAACCTGCGCATGACCCGCGCACTCTACGAATCCCCCGCCACCTCACAAGCACCAAACTGACCTTCGATGACCGAAATCACTCTCTCACAACGACTGACGGACTCTTCGAAAGCATTCATCCCCGTCAGCACACAAAAAAACCGCCCAAGAAAATCTCAGGCGGTCTTTGAGAGCTTCTAAAAAATCCTATTTCAATTACCGGAGAAGATTAACGGCACGAGCGCGCTTAATCTCGCGAGTGATGGCACGGTGCATCTTCGCGGAAACTCCAGTCACTTTCCGTGGCAAAATACGCCCAGTCTCAGTCGTGAATTTTGCAAGGATCTCTGGATTCTGAAAATTAATCTTCTCAAATGGCAAATCAAGACGCTTCCGAGGCATCGCCTTGTTGTGCTTACGAAAATTGATTCGGCGCTGAATACTTTTGTGTTCCATAGTCTAAATTCTACTGAAAATTTCTTAACGAAGCTCGCGATGCACAGTCCGGCGATTCAACGCTGGATTAAACTTAACTTTCTCCAAACGACCCGGTGTCCGTAAACTCTTTTTGTTACGGGTACTTGTATAACGGGACGGTGACTTGCCTTCGGCTCTTGCCTCAGTGCACTCAAGAATGATAATATCGCGTGGCATAATCTCGAAATTTCAGATAGCGGAGGGCGGAAACTACGCAAATCCCCCTCATCGTCAAGCCAAAACCCTCCCTTAGCTCTCACAAAGCCCAAAAAATATCATTGATCCCAAATTAAAATACGGTCATGTTCCGGCAACTGAGAGATCTTCCGTCTCTAGGAACATCGACCAGTTCCTCTCAAAACCGAATCCTCCGGACTCGATTCCATCGGATCATTAGTCGTTTAGACTCTCCGAAAACATTTTATCGCTCCGGATATTCAACGAGGACCCCTGTTCCGTAGAACTTGTGATCAAAAGAGCCTGAAATAGTCTTCCAGCCTCTCACAGACACCCCACGGAACCCCAACATGGCCCCGTCCATCCAATTAGTTAAAAATGACTCCAACAGATCACGATTCACCGAATCCCGAAGCCACCACCTCCCGCGATGGCGGATCAGGGGACTCCTCTGGCAACAACAGACGACGGAATCGAAACCGGAATCGAAATCGTAACCGCAATTATAATAACGGCGGCGGACGACGGCAAGGCAGAGTCCGCAATGGACACAATAACGGCCGCGAAGAAAAAGAACGCAAGCCCCTCGAATTTACCGGTGATCCAGTCAAAGTCGAAGGACTGTTCGAAGTCGCCCCCAAAGGATTCGGATTCCTCCGCCGACCCGAGAAAAATTACGAACAAAATCGCGAAGACATTTTCGTCCCACCCGATGTCGTCCGCGATAATGGCCTCCGTCCTGGCCTCTGGATCAAAGGGAGCGCCCGCGACTCCACCCGCGGACCTCAGCTCCTCGAAATCGAAAGCGTCAATGGCATCCCGCCCGAAGCCGCTCGCAAATTCCCCCTCTTCGAAGAACTCAAAGCCATCAACCCCGACAAACAAATCGGTCTTGAAACCGAATCCGATCGCTACACCACTCGCGTCGTCGACATCATGTCGCCCATCGGTCGAGGCCAACGAGGCCTCATCGTCTCACCACCACGCTCCGGAAAAACTACCCTCCTCCTACACATCGCCGAAGCCGTTCAAAAACGCCACGACGAACATATCCACCTCATCATCCTCCTCGTCGACGAACGACCCGAAGAAGTCACCGAATTTCGTCGCCAACTTCCAGAAGCTGAAATCTACGCCAGCTCCAACGACGAATCAGCTCGCAACCATTGTCGTCTCGCTGAACTCTGCATCGAACGAGCCAAGCGTCTCGTCGAAGCCGGACGTCACGTCTTTGTCCTCATGGACTCCATCACCCGCCTGGCCCGCGCCTACAACAATAACATGGGCGGAAACAAACAAGGCCGCGGTCGAGGATACCAATCCGGAGGAATCGTCGCCGGAGCTCTCGAGATGCCCCGTCGCCTCTTCGCCGCCGCCCGAAATACCCGCGAAGCAGGATCGCTCACCATCGTCGCCACCGCTCTCATTCAAACCAACTCCAAAGCTGACGAAGCCATCTTCCAAGAATTCAAAGGCACCGGAAACATGGAACTCGTCCTCGATCGCCGCATCGCTGAACACTACGTCTACCCCGCTGCCGATATCTTCAAATCAGGCACACGTCGCGAAGAACTCATCCTCCCCGAAATCAGCCTGAACAAGATCTATAAAGTCCGCCGCGGCCTTGCCGGACACCGCCCCACCGAAGCTATGGAACGCCTTCTTTTCTTCATGAAAAAGTTCCCCAGCAACGCCCAAATGCTCCTAGAGATCAAAGGGTAACTTTATATTACAGGCGAACTAGAGCCCCAACGGGCAATGGAATCCCCCTTCATTTTTGTAACTGAAGGCTGAAATAGGGCTGATTATGCTCTAGAAATGTTTAGGACCATTTTCGTTGGAATTCTTTTAACAAGCACCCTCTTACAGGCCCAAGAAACGAAGCCAATCGATCTTGATAAAACTCTACTCAGACTTTCGGTAGCTTGCCAAAATATTCGAGCCAAGACCGAGGTTCCACCCGACCAAAAAGCGCAAGACTATGGCTTTGATCCGGAAATTTTGGCAGCCGAGAGCAAAATTGTTAATCAATGCTTAAATGATCTCGTTAAAACAGGAATCTTTGTCGAGCGCTATGTGGTCGTCCCACTCCCAAAAGAAGCCTTTCGCGACAAAGAAAGTCCAGAGGTCAAAAGGTTCGAATTGATCGTCAACAAACTATACGAACTAAGCCAAGAAATCGGACAAGAACATGGCCTATATTCAGCCCTAGAAATGTGCGACCTCCAGCAATACCGCCGGCTATTCGGTCGCTACGTACCCGAAAACGGATGCCCATTCAAATTACGCGTCCCCGCAAAATACCAAGAAGAGATCAAAAAGATCTTCAAAGGACTGGAGTTCAAAAAGGCCCCAGCAAAACGAGGCATCATAAAAATCGATCCCAGAAAATAATGCCATTTCTAGTTTCAAAACTTTTTTACCGAAAGAGATGGTGATTTCTCCGTCTTCCTGCTAAGAACGACAAACGGAAAAATCCCGTTCAAAGGTCATTATGCAGACAAAAAACGTAAATCCAGATATCACCGTAACCGTTCGCCACGAAGAAGTCACCGACTCCCTTCGCCAGTATGCGATAGAAAAAATCGGCGGCATCCACTTGGACTACCCCCGCATCATTGAGGCAAAAGCCATCCTAGATGTTGAGGGCTCCCGCAGACACAAAGCGGAAATCATCCTATTTTGCGCCGATCACATCGTCATCGACGCCTCCTCTGAAACCGAGGACATGTACAAAAGCATCGACTTCACCGTCGACAAAATCGCCCGTCGGATGCGGAAACACAAAACCCGCCTCCTCAAACGACGCACCCGTGACCCAGAAGCAAGCATCCGCTTCCTAGACGAACGACACTACAAAGCCGACTTCCTCGACTCACTCCCTCAGGAAGTCGAAGTCGAAAAAGAACCGGAGCCTTTCTTTGTCCACAAAGAATCATTCGGCATGCGCCGCCTCTTTAAGGAAGAAGCCATTCTCGAACTCGACCTAACCGAACGACCCTTCGTTGTTTTCGAAAATGCACGCCGTGACGTCACCTCCATTGTCTGGCGAAAACCAGATGGTGAATACGGCATGATCGACCTATAGCCTCTAAAGCGAACGAACAGCTTGGATAAATCAAAAAAGCGCCGATCCAACCAATCGGCGCTTTCTTCATCAAAACGTGATCAACAATACCATTTTGAAAATAAAAATGGTCTCATCCTACCCAACCCACTTCCACTCCGTCCGCACCTCGATATCCGGGTGAATACTATGATTGACCGGACAACCTTCGGCCGCGGCAATTAACCCCTCTTTCTCGGGGTGATCCTCTTTTACCGGGACCACAATCTCAACATGCAAAACCGAGATCCTTCGAGGTAAATCAGCAGACATCTCTTTCTTCACCACCATCTTCATTCCCTCCAAACCAATCCCCTTCTTTTCCGCAAAAATCCCCATAATCGTCGCCATACAACTGCCCAGCGCTGTCGCAATCAAATCCGTAGGAGAAAAACTCTCTCCCCGTCCATGATTATCAACTGGAGCATCTGTCTTCAACTCCGTCCCTGACTGCTGATGCGATGCGCCACATCGCAACTGCCCTTCATAATCAATTTCAATTGTTACCATCTTCTTTATCTTCTCTGGATTTTTCTGACTCGTCGCTGAAAGGGTCAATCACCAAAAGAGGAACTCGAGCCAACACCACCCGAAACCCAAACGATTCCTTCTGGCTATCAACATCCGCCGGATAACGGAACCGAGATTCTAAGTGACTCTTCGACCAACTATTCCAAGCCCCCCCCCTCAAAACGCCTTTCTTACCGTCGATTTGATAAGAATCCAAAACCCATTCGGCAACATTTCCACCCAAATCATAAAGTCCTTCAGGACTCGCCTTGAAAGATCCCACCGGCGCCAACTTCTCAAACCCATCATTAAACTGCGCTAACAACAAACTCGGGTCCAAAATGTTTCGAGCAGACAAGTCGGCATAGTTTCCCGCTTTCTCATCCAGCTTCTCCAAATTGAGTGGCGGATAAGCCCCGCCCCAAGGATAAAAATCTTCATTGAACTCCTCATTTTGCCGCTGAAACGGTGAGTCTCCTACTTCCACAATCCCCACCATCCGACTCCACTCTTCATCAGTCGGCAGACGATACTCAAAGCCTTCCGGAATCAAAAACTCCTGCCGCTCTTTCTTCGTCAACCATTCACAAAAACGAACCGCATCAATCCGGGAAATTTTTGAAACAGGAAGATCTTCCATCAACACATAGTCATCCTCCGGATAATTTTTCTGCAAGCCATAATCTTCAACATACCTCGCAAAATCCCTCAGCCTCGTCTCATACGCCGATACCATATACTCTTCACCCATCGGCACCATCGTCATCCCCAAACTATTCTTCCACCGCCTTTCCAGATCAAGCCCACCATACCTTAACAAAACCACACTCTCCGCAAATTCAGGCCCATCCTCTTTATTCAACTTTCGCTCAAAAGGAATATAATCAGCCAATTCCACCCTCAAAATCATCCCGTCCCTGACCGTCAATGATCCCAAAAACGGCGTCGTCCCCAACAACTTTCCATCCAAAAATACGCTCGCCCCAACCGGCGTAGAGCGAACGTTAAACTTCGAATACTTAATCAATTCACACTTAAACGGCCTCACCTCCTTTTGACTCACCAACTCCTCTGGCAAATTTGTAACAGGAAATTTCCGATCAATCTCCGCATTGAGTTGACGGCTCTCCGCTCGAGTCACTTCAGAAAACGCCTTCAAGTATCCCTCCTCCAAACACCGCGCCATCAACCAATTCGCATATTTCGAAGCACCTTCCTCATCCACCGCCACCACATTCATCTCGCCTGTCTCAACAACAAACCAATCCTGTCCCTCAATCATAATTCCCATTCCGGAAAGACTCTCTTCTTCCACAAATAACCGCCAGTGATCCTCCGACACATAATCATCCATCACATGCTTGCCCGCGACATACCGATAACTCCTCCCCAAAGCATCTTCCCAAGGAGCCCCATCCCTTGGCTTTTTAATCGGTTCTAAATCAACCGAAATATAAAAGACCTTCCCTTCTTCTGGCTTCAACACCTTCTCCTCGATCATCACCTCTTGATGATTGGGGGTCCGTAAAATCAATCTCAACATCGACCCCACTTCCTGATTTCGCAATGTCGCCGGAGTCGGATCAATCATCACATCCGGCTCATCAACCGCATAGACTCCCGCCCCATCAGGATTCGTCCCAATCACCACCGTCACATACTCAGACGGCTGGGGCTGCCAACTCCCCTCAACCACACGAGTCCCCCAAGTCTTCAAAATGATAAACTGACTCCCCACCAACGCCCCCAAGAACAACAAAACCATTCCCACTTTCGCCACCAACGGAACGCGCTTCTTCAGCATCTTCCCCTCCTGCAACCTCACAAACGCCGCCGCCAACTCCTTGCCCGTTTTAATCTTCCGCTTCGAAACTCTCGGCTCACAGACATCACAAATCACCTTATTCAGTCTCTGCCACTGTTTCGGATCCTGAGCACCCGCACCCTGAGGAGGAAGCTCCGGAAACTGCAACCGATCCATCCCAGTCGACATCTCATACAAGACCTTTCCCAGACTATACA
>JAHDGN010000168.1 GCA_020627645.1 Akkermansiaceae bacterium | reverse complement strand
TGATAGTTGAGATAAAAGTTAAACTGCCCCCCCTGATCAGCATCTTGATCAGGCGATTGCACCGGAAATGCATAGTCCACCGCAATGGGGCCAATTGGCAGATCCAACCTCAACCCAACACCCACATCACTCGCTAGGTTGTCAAAACCAAAATCATACGCATCCGCATTAACAAAACCAAAGTCATAGAAGACCGCCCCCCTCACCCGCTCCACAATTGGGAACGTGAGCTCCAGCGAGGCGAAGAAACTAGTCTGACCACCCAACACCTCTCCACTAAGCGGATCCCGAGGACCAATATCCCGAAACTCAAAACCACGCAAATCACGCGCGCCCCCCAAAAACTGCCTCTCGAAAATCGGAATATTCCCATTTCCCCCGAACTCATCCACCACCGCAAAGGACCCCCTAGCCGTCAAAATTGTATCCCACAACAAATTCCAATGCTTTGATCCCTTACCCGATACCGTATAGGCATCCACATCACCTCCAAAAATCCCACCCGCCATCGTCAATCCAAGATCAATCTTATGACCGCGGCGCGGAAGCTTGTTGCTATCCCGGCTGTCATAAACGTAGTTCAATGAAAAAGCACTCCGTAAATACCGTCCATCTTCAGGCACAAAACTCAAGGAGCTAGGATCAACATCGATATCAATCGACTCCAACCGATACTCCCCCTTCAAATAAGCCTTTCGTCCGACCGGTTTCCTCAAGAAGACCGCTCCACCCACATTCCGCTGGTCATACTCATCGCTGAGGAACAACAACTCCTTGTAGTAAAGCTCAGTTCCCAACGACAACTTCTTGCCTAAGAACCACGGCTCCACCAAGGACATCCTAAAATCTCGCCGCTCTGCTCCAGCCTTCAAACTCATACTAAACCGCTGCCCACCACCCGAAAAGTTCCCCCAGTTCGTAATGTCAAAGTTCGTCTGCTCCAAATTAATGAAACCCACAATGTTATCCACCGAACTAAAGCCCGCCCCAAAGTTAATCGAACCCGTCTTTTTCTCCTCAACCATGATGTTCACATCACGGAAACCTGACCTCACACTATTCGCGCTCGTCACCTGCACATTCCCAAAATAGTTCAAATTGCGCAAACGACGTTTCGTGGTCTCCAAATCAACCGAATTGAAATTCTCTCCCGGCTTCATAGGAACCTCCCGCCGAATCACCCGATCCTGACTCTTGGTATTTCCCTGGATGTTCACCCGCCCCACCTTCTTGCGAGTTCCTGGCTGAATTCGATACACAATATCAACCCTCGCTCCCGAACGTTCGCGAACGTCTGGCTTCACCGCCGCATCCGCATACCCCCTCGAGCCATAATAACTTCTCACCATCCGAACATCATCCCGCAACTTCTTCGACGAAAACGCCTGCCCATTCACCAAGGTCAAGGCTGGCATCAACTCATCACTTCGAAAGATCTTGATATTCGGAAAACTCACCGAATTCACGGTATACTTAGGCCCCTCATTCACCGGAATCACCAGATCCACCCGATTCTCCCCAGTCTGCTCCCGACGCGGCACACCAACCTTGGCCCTCCAATACCCCTTGCTCCGATAAAAATCCTCCACCTTTGCCACATCCTCGTCCAAAGCCGCCCCCTCAATTCTTCCCGACTTCGTAAACCATGAAAAAAGCCCCTTCTCCTTCGTCTTCATCTCCTTCCTCAGATCAGCGTCCTTTAAAGCCTGATTCCCCTCAAAACGAATCTTCCTCACCTCCTTCTTTTCCCCCTCTTGAATCTCAAAGATCAAATTCGCATAACCAGGCCGCTCAATCCGCTGCAAACGATGCGAAATCGTCACATCTGGATAGCCATAACCCCGATAATACTTCTCCAAATTCTTCCGAGCTCGAATAATTTTAGAATCACTCAAAATCTGCCCCACCGTCAGTTTCGTCTCCTCCCTCAGCTTCTTATCCGAAAAAATCGAATTCCCCTCAAAACCCAACCCATTGATCAGCGAACGAGTCTCCACCTCCGCAATCACCTTTACCCCACCCGCCACATCCTCCGCAAAGAACTGCACATCATCAACCAAGCCCGACTCCAAGAGGTTTTTCACATCCCCATCCAACATCGTCTGAGAAAACCTCTTACCCGGCGCCACCGCCATATTCGCCCGCAACCTTGCCTCATTAACCGTCCGAGCCCCCCGATACTCAATCACCACCTGCTTGACGAACTTCTCATCAAACTGCCCAGCTTCCTCCAAAAAATTTTGACCCGAAACCCCTCCCGCCACGAAAGCCAACAACACCCCGAACAACTTGGAAACGAATGACTTGTTCTGCATAATTAAAATCCACCACTTAGGGTGGACCGGGATTACGCCCCCTCATCCCCGCAAGGTCAAGGTCAATGGCCCACCAGAACCTCCTTCCTCCTCAAAATCCCACCTTCCCTCCCTTGACCTCTCCGAATTTACTCACTAGCTTCTCGCCCCCGCCGCCCCGCCGCGGCGACCCCAAATCACCGAATCACCAAATCATGAACATCAGCTTGGAGAAAAAAGAAAACTGCCTCGCCGCTATCAGCGTCATCATCCCAGCAGAAAAGGTCACCGAAGAACGGAGCCAAATCATCAAATCATTCGTCTCTCAGGCCAGAATCCCCGGATACCGCCCTGGCAAAGCCCCCGTCTCCGTCATCGAAAAAGCTCACGGAGAAGCAGTCACCCAAGAACTCGAGTCCAGGCTCATCCAAAACAGCTTCCAACAAGCTCTTAAGGAAAACGAAGACCTCCGCGTCCTGACCGTCAAGAATCCTGAAAATGTGACCCACATGCCTGACGGCTCATTCTCTTTCTCCGCCGAATTGATCACCGCTCCCGACGTCACCCTTCCCGATTACAAAGGCCTCAACGTCGAAATCCCAAAGCTCGAAGTCTCCGACGAACTCGTCGAAAACCAACTTTCCCAAATCCAACAACGCTTTGCTGACTACGAAGACATCGACGACCGCGGCGCTCAGGAAGGCGATATCGCCATCATCGACTACACCGCAACCGTCGACGGCAAACCACTCGACGAAGTTGGCGGAGAACAAGCCAAACCCCTCGCCTCAAACGAAGGATACTGGGTTCGTATCGAAAACGAGGCCTTCTTCCCCGGCTTCACAGACGAACTCATCGACACCAAAGAGGGCGACGAAAAAGACATCACTGTCACCCTCCCTAACGATTTCCCAGTCGAACCCCTCCGCGAACAAGAAGCCGTTTTTGCTGTCAAGGTCACCGGCCTGAAAGCCGAAACCCTCCCTGAGCTCAACGATGAATTCGCTTCCAAAGTTCAACCCGATTCCACCATCGACGAACTCAAAGAACTGATCAAAGAGGATCTCGAACTCCGCGCAAACCGCCAAAAAGAGGAACTCAAAGTCAACTCGGTCTTAGATCAACTCAATCAACTCTGCCAATTCGAACTCCCCGAAGAATACCTCAAAGCCGAAACCCAAGGCCAAGCAGACTCGATGGTTCAAGAAGGAATGCAGAACGGTATGACCGAAGACCAGGTCAGCGAAAATCAAGACGCCCTCTTCCAAGAAGCTGAAGCTCGCGCGACCAACAGCCTGAAAACCAATTTCATTTTGACCGAAATCTCTCAAGCCGAAGATCTCAAGGTTGAAAATAGCGAGGTCCTTCAGCGGGTTACCATCATGGCGAAACAAGCCAAGAAGCCCGTCAAAGGATACATGAAAGAACTCCAAAAATCCGGCCAGCTCTCAAACATCCGCACCAATCTCCTCTTCAGTAAGACCATTGACTTTCTGATCGAACACGCGAACGTCACCGAGGTAGAAGAACAACAAGAAGAAGAAAAAGCAGCATCATGATCTCCAACGACCAATCATCCAACACCACACCAGAAAACAACTACTACATTCCCACCGTCATTGAATCGGACGGCCGAGGCGAGCGTGCCTTCGACATTTACTCTCGTCTTCTCAAAGACCGCATCATCTTCATCGGAACCGGCATCGACGACGGAGTCGCCAACTCAGTCATCGCTCAGATGCTCTTCCTCCAGATGCAGGACCCCAAAAAGGACATCCACATCTACATCAACTCCCCAGGAGGCTCCGTCACTGCTGGGCTCGCGATCTACGACACCATGCAGTTCCTCACCTGTGACGTGAACACCTACTGTATCGGAATTTGCGCCTCCATGGGATCCGTCCTCCTCACCGCAGGAACCAAGGGGAAACGCTTTGCTCTCCCCAACTCGCACGTCATGATCCACCAGGTGTCCGGTGGCGCTCAAGGAACCGCCGCTGACGTCGAACGAACCGTCGAGTTCATGTATAGCCTCAAGCGACGCCTCAATGACATCCTGGCCAAGCATACCGGCAAGACTGCAAAACAGGTCGAAAAAGATGCTGACCGCGACAACTACATGTCCGCAGAAGAATCCGTCGCCTACGGACTCGTCGACAAAGTCCTCGAAAGCAAAAAGGAACTTCCTGAAGACGAGGACAAAAAGTAACCCCAGACACATCAACCTTTACGGAAACGGCGCCAAATGGCGCCGTTTTTTGTATCTGATACCGCTATATTATCTCTAAATCATGAACTGGAAAACCCTTCTCCTCGGCAAATGGTCCTGGAAACGTCCCATTTACTCGCTCCTAGTTATTTATCTTCTCCTCCTATTGGTGGTCACTTTCTTCGCGAACCGGCTCATCTTTCCCGCTCCCGGAACTCCCTACCCTGAAGACCAAACTCACTACTACCAAATCCAAACGCCTTCAGAACAAATCTCCATCTACTACCGCCCTCCCAAACCCGGGAAACCCACCCTTCACTGGTCCCATGGCAACGCGACCAACCTCGGACAGCTTCAACCCATGCTCGATTACCTCCACCGTCAAGGATTCGGGGTCCTCGCCTATGACTACCCCGGATACGGACAATCCTCCGGAAAACCCTCCGAAAAAGGTTGCTACGAAGCCGCCAAAACAACCTACGAACACCTCACCCACCAACTCAATTGCTCACCAGACGACATCATCATCGTGGGGCGATCCGTCGGCACCGGACCAGCCACCTGGCTCGCCACTCAAGTTCCCCATCAGTCTCTCCTTCTCATTTCCCCTTTCAAATCAGCCTTCCAAACAGTCACCCGCATCCCACTGTTTCCCTTCGATCGCTTCCCCAACCTCAAACACATCTGTCAAGTGGAGACCCCTCTCACCGTAATTCACGGCGAAAAAGACAAAACAATTCCCCATTCACAAGGGAAACAAGTGTTCAACGAATCCCCCTCACCTCTCAAATCATTCATCAGCCTCCCAGATTCCGGCCACAACGACTTGTTCAAAGACCCAAGCGTGAGCCTTCCTCAAATTCTCTCAAAGCTTCACCAATCCAACCAATAAGGAAAAGTTGAGAATCTCCATCTAAGTTTCTGGTAACAAAAGCTTTTCCGCCCCCTTCATCCTCCATTGTCTTGACCTACGGAAACTCATCCGTATTTTTCCGCCCATGAGCGCGATCTGGCATGTTATCGACGGAAATGGTCAACAACAAGGCCCATACACCATCGAACAACTCCAGGAATACTACAACTCCGGCAATATCAACCAAGACACTCAGGTCTGGGCCGAAGGTTGGAGTGAATGGTTTTGCGTCCGAGATGTCGATGGAATCATACCCGATGACCCAGCCTCCGCCCAACTTCCCATTGCTGAACTTCCCGAAGCAACCATCGGCTACGATCCCGCTCCAGGCCTTAACGTCGCTCCACAAGTCAGCAGCCCGCTCTCGGCGGCCGATCCAGACGATGGCCTCCCCACCTGGATCCCCACCATCACTGCCGTGATCGCTGCCACCGCCGTCGCCCTATTCTTCCTCCCCTGGGTTGGGTTTAGCACAAATATTGCCGAACTAGACCTTTCCGCTGATTCCACGAAAACCTCCGAGCCAAAAATCGAACTCAGAGAGATATGCACACAGTCAGCCTTCCAAGCGATCACCAAAAACGTGACTTCGGACAAAGAAATCAAAAATGATTTCTCACGTGCAAATCTCCTCTTGGTCGCCCTCATCGTGATCTCGCTGGGACTCATCCTTGCCCTTGTTGGCACCTTCCTCAAAAACAGAATGGCCACAACCTTGGCACAACTGGCTCTCGTCACTGCAGCGATTCTTGCCTCCTTTCAAATGGCCAATCAATTTCCTCTGATAAACAAATTGGTCGAAGCAGCTGAATCAGACAAGAAAGCCCTACTTCAAGAAATCGAGGATCAAAAGAGACTCTTCGAAAAAGTTAAAGACGGCATAGCGATCCCGAAAGAGGCCGATTCTCCATCGAACAACGAAGCCTCCGGAGACGAAGAAACTGATGGCCTGCCCGAAGACGAAGAAAGCGATGAAAGTGGCGACGAAACAGATGTCGAAAATGAGCAATTCGAGCCATCAAAAAATCCGAACAAACAACGGATGGACGCTAGAAAGATGGTTGATGAAATCAACAGCAAGATTAAATTGATCGAGCAGCAATCAGAAAACGCCTACAAGACCTCTTTCAAAGCCCCAAGCTTCATTTGCCTCATCCTTCTCGGTCTCAACATCATTCTCCTCGTCGTTACCATGACCGCAAATTCAACCCCATCAATCACCTCCTTCCCGCCTCAAGGTGGAGCACCAGGAGGAGGATCTGGATACGGCGGCGGGCATAACGTCGGAGGATTGACTACCCCTTACGGGACCTCTCAGCAAGGGCAGGCAGACCAGCAACAACCCTACCAACCTGGCCAAGGCATTCGATTCCACTAACCCGACAGCCCAAAATCAACGAACAGCCTAGCGTGCCCCCTGGATAAACCCTAAATACAAGTTCCCTAAATCCTCCCCACGTCCCCCCCCTTCCTCGCCCTATTCGTCCCTCATTCGCGAAGATTCGCGGTTCCAAAAACCGACTCGCATACCCTCAACCAATTCCGCGCTCTTCCGCGACTTCCGAGGTTCAAACCCACCCCCTCAACCAGGTTAATAAATCCTTCCCCCTCTGCGCTACTCTGCGACCTCCGCGTCTCTGCGGTAAAAA
>JAHDGN010000586.1 GCA_020627645.1 Akkermansiaceae bacterium | reverse complement strand
TTCCCCCTCTGACATCCACCCAGAGTTTCTCTCAACCGCAACCGGTCGGATCATGACAGCCGAAATCAACTCAGTTGATTTCTCCATTGATATCCCGTCGATCGAAATCCTCTATCTCCGAGACGAAATCATTCTCCCCGAATTCCTACCAGCTCCAAACATCACCCTCACCGAGACAAATGCTGTCCTCACCTGGGAAAGCGACGCCAACCTCGTCTACGCAATCCAGTCGACAACCGACCTCTCATCGGAGCAATGGACCGTCGAAGGAGATCCTCGATTCGGAACCGGAACTCCAATTTCAGCCATCATCTCTCGAGGAGACACCAAAAAATTCTACCGAATTGTTGCCTCTCCACGGACCTCACAATAACTCACTCAAAAAAGTGACATTCCACCTCTAGCAACTGTAAAGTCACCCCCGTGACCCAGAGCGACCTCGAGCAAAACCTCCACCGCATCGACGGGAAACCCTACCCGGCCTACAAAGACCTCCGCGGTCAATATGACTTCGGTAATTTCGTCCTCCATCTCCAACAAATTCAAGGCGACCCCTTCGCCGCACCTTCCCGCCTCTCCATCACCATCAATCACACCCACTCCAAGATCCCCACCACTCTTTTCTCAAACCCAGCCCGCCGCATCGGTACCGAAAACCTCTTAGCCACACTCTTCTCAGATGCTTCCCGAAAAATAGCATCCCACTCTGGCTCCGGAAAATCAGGACTGATCTCGATCGACCGCCCCGGACCCGAAGTCCTCCCTCGCTCTTCCTGCCAAATTTCAGACAACGTCACGACAATTCGTTTTGTTGCCGGACTCCCAGCCTCGGGGCGCCGCATTCTTGGACGCCAAGCAGCAGAGCTCCTCTGCCATAAAATCCCCCAACTTGTCTCCCAATCACTTCTCTATCAAAACCTAGATTCCAAAAAACTTCAATCAGCCGCGAATACCAACGAGGACGCAGAAACCCTGCGCTCACAACTTGACCAACATAAGCTCCTCGCCTTTGTCGCAGACGAAGCCATTCTACCAAGAGCGTCCGGCATCGATCACCGCCCACTCGAACAAGCAACCCCCTTCACCTCACCCGAAAACCTTCGCATCACTCTTCAGGCTCCCAATGCTGGACCTGTCACCGGCATGGGAATCCC
>JAHDGN010000167.1 GCA_020627645.1 Akkermansiaceae bacterium | reverse complement strand
TTTTTCAGACTGGATTAGTGCCTGAAGGAACCAAGAGCATTCGGCTATCTGCGCTGGGGAATTTGGAGATCTTGTTTGGAGGGGTTCAGGTTCCGATGGTTGAGTTGTCGCCCAATGAATGGGCTGGAGATTTCACGGATTTTGCAGGGATGACAGGTGAGTTGGTGGTTCGAGAGGGGTCTGAAGCCCCAGGTGACTTCTCTCGTCCGACGTTGATTGTGGACAATATCCGGTTTTCATCGACACCTGTGCCGGAGCCTAGTTCTGCTGCGTTGTGTCTTTTGGTGGGAGGTGTTTTGACTTTACGGAGACGCTGCCGATAGAGGGGCTCGAATTTCAGCTGAGTTTTTTGTTTTGACTGAAAAGAATTTTTCAGAAAAGCGGAGGGTTCGGTCTTGCTTGTGAGACCGAGTAAGAGTAGGAGGTCAAGGAAATGAGGAAGCCTATTATTGCCGCGAATTGGAAGTTGAACAAAGGCCCATCCGATACCGAGGATTTTATTAAGAGTTTTGAGAGTCGGTTGAATGACTTGCCGAAGGGTGTTGATCTTGTTTTGGCTCCTCCATTTATTTCGCTTCCTAAGGCCACGGAATTGTTGTCGCAGTCGAAAGTCAGGGTTGCTGCTCAAAATATGAGTGAGCAGGACAATGGGGCTTTTACTGGTGAGGTCAGTGCGTTGATGTTGAAGGAGGTTTTTGTGAGCTATGTGATTTTGGGTCATTCGGAGCGGCGTTCGATCTATGGGGAATCGGATGAGTTGATTAATGCTAAGATCCGAAAAGCGCATGAGTTGGAATTGAAACCCATTTTCTGTATTGGGGAGACTCTGGGGGAGCGAGAGGGTGGGCAATTGGAGGAGGTTTTGCGTCGGCAGTTGACGAAGGGTTTGGAGGGGATCACGGAGAAGCAGATTCTTGATACGGTGATCGCCTATGAGCCGGTTTGGGCGATTGGAACTGGTGTGACAGCAACGCCGGAGCAGGCACAGGATGCACATGAGTTTGTGAGATCGGTTTTGACGGATTTGTATGAAGTGTCGGTTTCGGAAAAGGTGAGGATTCAGTATGGGGGCTCGGTTAAGCCGGCAAATGCGGCAGAGCTTCTGGGGCAGAAGGATATTGATGGAGCGTTGGTGGGAGGGGCGAGTTTGGAGGCCTCAAGTTTTGCCGAGCTGATTGCAAATGGTGTGGTAGAATGACCTCGCGATGGAGCGAGCGGTTTTTGGAACTCGAGAGGGTGAAATTATAGTTGGTTACGGGCCTTTTGAAGCTCGGGAAGAGCCGCCGAGTGCTGGGGTGGCGTTTTATCGGAATGACTTTTTTCTTTCGAATCAGCGACCGTGGTTGATTCCGGAGCGGGTTGAGCGTTGGGAGGGCGATTGTAGGACGGCAAGAAAGTTGGATTGGGTTGATCCAGATGCTGGTGACTTTGCAAAGGTTTTTCGTGAAGTGGGAGAGGCGATTGAGAAGAGGGTGATCGAGAAGTCTGTTCCGGTTGCGGTGGCGACTGCCGAAGGGGATGTGGATGTCGAGGCTTTGTTAGGTGCTTTGGGAAGGCTTCCTAGAGAGATGAGAGCCTACGGATGGATTGGAGATGAAGAGGGTTTTGTTGGGGCGACTCCCGAGGTTTTATTTCGGTTTTTTGATGGAAGGATTGATACGATGGCGTTGGCGGGAACTGCAAGGGGTGAAGAATTGAGATTGTTCGCAGCTGATGAGAAAGAGATCCGCGAGCATGAGTTTGTGGCGGAGACATTGATATCTAAGTTAGCCGACTTAGGGATGGTGAGACGTGGGGAGAGGGGGATTCTGGAGCTTGGCAAATTGATTCATTTTGAGACGAAAATTCATGTTGAGTTGTATCGAAACTATGGGGTTGATTTTTTGATTGAGAGGCTCCACCCGACTCCTGCTTTAGGGCCCTTGCCAAGGACTGAGGAGACGATGGAAATGTTGAGGGGATGGCGTGAGAGATTGGGGTGTCCGGGAGAGTTTGGGGCACCGTTTGGATTGTGGAGGGATGGAGAGTTCGAAATTTTGGTTGGGATTCGGATGCTTGCTTGGAGCGGGAAGGAGTTAAAGTTGCCGAGCGGTTGTGGTGTGATTGAGGAAAGTCGTTTGGTGAATGAGTGGCGAGAGTTGGAATTAAAGAGAGATTCGGTGCGGGGGATATTTGGTGTTTGAATCTAGGTGTGGTCAATCCTTTTCCTATGGGTTTTCTACGACTTTGATTCTGTAAAATAATTTGCCAGGATTTGCATCAGAGCTAATGGAGATCTCCCTTGGGGTTCCTCCGTCGGTCAGTGTGTAGCCCGGAGTGATTGTGGAGAAGAAAGCGCCATCGGTGGATTGATGGGTGTCGGTCCAAGAAATTAGGTCTGATGAGGTTTGAATCGTGGTGGTCACTCCTGAGGTGCTGCCGTCAAATAGAAAATGAAATCTTCCTTGGTTAGAGTTTTCAATAAAGATTGGAGCTGGTGAGGTGTCAGCAGTTGTTGGGTTCGTTCCGAGAACGAATTCTATTAAATTATCCAGGCAGTCGCCGTCTGGATCTGCTAGTTGCCCGCTTATAGAAGAGTCTGCCATCTCAGCGGGACTGAAAAATATTTGTGCCCATGAGTTGTAATCTAAGCGAGTGGTTAAGGAGATCTCTTCGGGTAGTCCATCTTGTAGTGAGAAGGTGAGGCGAGTGTCTGCTCCTCCGTTGAGTGGGCTAGCAGTCACTTGTGAACTTATGGTTTCAAGTTTCCAGTCTCCTTTGAGGTCGATGTTTACGGTTGATGAGATTGCTGGGTTGTAGGTTCTTGGTCCTGATAGGCCGAGGTCGGGATCAGTGACAGAAAGTAACATTTTGCTAGGGCTCTGCTCCTCATACATCACTAGGGCTGGTCGGTCATTTGCCAGGATAGTGGTCTCACTGGGAAGAGAGGAGGATGCTTCAAATAGAGCTAACCCCCAGACGGGGTTGGTGCTGTCTTGGTATCGAATAATATGATGATTGTTGTTCTTTGCGACTACTCGGTATGGTTTTTGGTCATCGGTTCCTTGCATCCTTGTCGAAAAGTTTTGCAGTTGGGATTCAGTGGTCTTCGGGAGGACGGCGTATTCGTATCCTTTGTTTGAAGGGGAGCTGCCGTGATCAAGGTATGCTTTAGCAAATTCCCCAGATCGGTAGGAAGCGGTATCATTTGGATCGTTGAGGCTTGTTGGTGGAGCAAGTTGTGTTCCCCAGTCGAGCTGGATGGTGTCATTTGCTCCACCTGCAACAAAACCTGTTTGGAAAGGACCTAGAATCCATCGTTGATTTCCGGAGGCGAGAGTTCGATTACCTGGAGTTGTAAAATTTCCTTCGCTCGTCTTTACTGTTACTCCGCTTGTAGTGGATTTTTGGAACAAGGTTGTGGCGGTTGGATGAAGGGAGTCGTTGTTTGAAATTCCTGATGCTAGAGCAACGATGACGTCGCCGAAAGTGAAGGCCGATTTACGAAATTGGAAGCTATCATTATGAGTGTTGGGCCCAAACGTTGTGCCAAATCCTTGGGGTGATTTTTCATCGAAGATCATGCCAAAGATTCCGAAGTTGCCGCGCACGTGTCCCAGTAATTCTTTTCCTTGATTGGAGAGGGTTCCTCCTCCGGCAAATCGCTCGTCTTGATATTCATCAATCCGAGACCTTTCCCCGTGCAAAGTAGGGTAAGGCAGAATAACCGTCGTTGCTCCTTCAGGATGGTTCCAATCCCAGCCATCAAGGCTGATTCCGTTTCCGGCTAATCCTCCCTTGTAGAGAACTTCAAGGGTTCCGTAGCTCTGATACCTTCCATATCTATTGTTGCTGGTATAGATTTCTGATCCCCAAAAATAGTTCGTAAACCCTTTCATTACGGCGGTCCAGCCGTTGCCTCGCTGGGCTAAGCTGCTGGTGTAATTTAGTTGGAAGCTTCCGCTGAGATCGTCGACGGAAGTTACCCCCAATGCCGGGTCTAAGCCATAAATCGCGTTGTAGAATTCAGCGAGGCTAGGGTCGGAGTTTCCTGTGCCAAGAATTTTTCCACCCGCAAGAGCAAGATCTCGGAGCGATTCTTGAGTCGGTTGAATCAGTCGAAACTCAGGACGTCGGCCCGACATCGCAATGGGTTGAACCCGTTCGCGAGATCTGACAAAGAGAGAGGTGAGGGCATTTCTGAATGTTTTGTATTGGTCGACTCCGATTTGAACTTGGGTGTTTCCAAGAGCGGAAATGACGTCCACGAAGGTGCGATAAGCATACATATAAATGGGGTAGTCAGTCCAATGGTGAAAACCTGATCCGTCAATTTTGATGCCATCCGCAGTTCCGGGTGCAGGTGTGCAAAAGCGTTCGCAATATCTCTTAAATCCTCGTGCCCAGCGTTGAGTTTCTTGGTTCGAAGTTTGGAATCCGAGGCAGAAGAGCATCACGGTATCAGACATATTGAAAATTAGGTCTGTATTGACGCCAGGCTCGGGAAGGCCACTTGCATTGAAGGGGAAATTGGGAGCCCAGAAGTAGTCAAAATGCTCAAACCCCAGGTCGAAGATATAGGTTAGGTAGTCGATTGATATTTGATTGAGAACTCCTTTGAGGAGGACAGCATCTCTCAAAAAATGGCGATTACTGTATCCTGCAAAATCAGCAGGAATCTGTCCTTCATAGAGACGTTGGGCAAAAGCTTGAACGCAGAGGTTGGCTCGATCAATCAGATCTTGATTGGTGGGATTGTGGTATAACTCTTTTGCAAAGGTATCCAGGAAGGAGACCGATGTCCAACTGGTTAAGTTTCCAGTGGGCAATCCTCCTGAATAAGAAATTCCTAGGGAATCATATTGAGCGATGGCGGCGTTAAGATCAGCGGTTGTCGGAGGGGTAGGCATTGTGCGCTGATACCAGCCTTCGACAATGCTGTCGATTTCACCTTGGAAGATGGGGTCATCAGGAAGGATCGATAGATCTGGAGTGCGTCTGTTAGCGCTTGATCTCGGAAAGAACCATCCATCCATGATGGCGTTGTCGATTGCGAAATTTCTGGCGGTGTTTCCGTCATCAGTGCGGATGTATCTGAGTGCAAGAGAATCGCCGACATCTCCTGAACCAGCGGTGGCGGAAAGGGTGACGGTTTGTGTCCCGGTATTTGCGGCTAAAGAGTGGGTTTCTGAATCTAAAATCGTGCCATCGGTCAGGTTTAGTAGTTCGATTCGGCAGCTGACGAAGGAAACGTTGACGTTATGAATCGTGGTTGTGACAGACAGGGATTCGCCATTTTCGAGGGTTCCGTGGAAGGTGTATTGTGCGCCTTGACCTACAGCAGCACTTTGTCCGTCGACAAAGATTGAACCGTCATTTGCTCCATCTCCATGGTCTCCATCTCCCAAAGTTTCTCCAAGAATGACGTCACCAATAGGTGCCCAAGTATCACTTAGTGGCCAAACTTTTCCGAAGGCCGAGAAGGGAAGAAGAAAGGAACAGAGCGGAATAATTGCCTTGGAAATCAACGATTTTTCAGCTAGTCTGTAGATTGCGTGCATAAAATTTTGTATTATTGAAGTCGTATTTTACCAAGATTATTTTTTTTGATGCGATATCCATCGAGACATAGGCCGATTGGTTTCCATGCTCGTAGATATCATCTCTTTTTGGCTTTAGTGTTTCACAAGGATAAGGATGCAAATTGCCGCGATAATAAGGCGCCGCGCCTCTCAACCCAATTCTCAGCTACGGCTGTCTCGAGTTCAACTTGCCTTCTTTGTGGGCTGGGAGTGGGTGATCTTTAAACGCGAAGATCGCCAATCGCTCAAGCAGGCGACTTTGAAATCGAAACTCGGGGTCTCTGCTTTCTAACTTTCTAAGCTACATGTCGGCGGAGCAAGGTGGAAAGATCACCCTGCAAGTGTGCAACGACTGGTTGGTTGAAAACAACAATCATCATAAGAAGGCTCCCGTATGAGGTTCCAAAAATACCTTGAATAGAAGATGCGATCTGATGTAAACCAACAAGGGTGAAATTGAATGCACACGTTAGAAGTTTAGTCATTGCCGCCTCATTGATCGTCCAGTCGAAAGCAGCATTGGCTTTTGTGCCTACCATCGACGGTTCGACGACTCTTCCATTTGATACAAAGATTTCAATGAACTCTGGAGATTCTGTGAATATGTTGGTTCAAAATTCATCTGGTCAGCAGCTGTTCGATTCCTCTGGAAATGAGTTAGTTGTCACATTCACTTTGACAAAGTATGACTCCTCTGGTGTTCCAGTTGTTGGTGCTGCAGCTACGGGGATTGGTAACTTCGAGGTGCGAGAGGCTAATAATATTCGACTTTTCATGGATGGGGTGACCCTTACCGAGCTTGAGCGTATTTCTACCACTGCGACTTTTTCTGCTCCTCTGTATAGCACTGATCATCCTGATGCGATCTCCCCGGGAGGAACCCGTCTTGCCGCTCGTCTTGGGACGCTTAATGGTTTTGGCATAGCAGATCCCAATGGGGATCCGACTCTGGACCAAATTTTTGAAAATTATTCTGCGACGAGTCCACAAATTACCTCTCTTGGGGTTTCTAATGAATTTGGCGCTTCGACAGTTTCGTCTGCGGGATCTACTCTTCAGCACGTTGCCAATGGTTTTGATGTTATTGGAGGGGCAGGGCTCTCTGGGGCTGCTATCGCAGAGACGCAAGGAGACGGGCTTTATCCTTCTGTCAGTATCACAGAGTTTGACCTAAGTCTGACTGCTCTTAGTGATAGGAATAGTGGAACAAATCTGTCCGTGATCACTGCCAGTCGAAGTTTTCAGATGAGTTTTGATGGAGCGCTGATTCCTGAGCCTTCATCGTCGATGTTGGGTGGACTGAGTGTTCTGTTGTTACTTGTTCAGCGGAAACGGATCAGTCGCTAGCACTTCATTAGGCATCGAGCGACTAGTGTTTTCTGTCGTTTTTCGAAATAGATTGATCGCAATTTTTGATTCGGGTCTAGATTCAAAAAAGGCTCTGCCTTATCTCTTTCTAGAGGTATCGCACGAGTCCATTACTAATCTTGAGTTTAGCGGATACAGGACTTTTCAGTCTTTTGGTGTGGTGCTG
>JAHDGN010000166.1 GCA_020627645.1 Akkermansiaceae bacterium | reverse complement strand
TCAAAGTAACCGCAATGCGAGCACGAAAGAAGCTCGTTGCGGCACTTGAGAAACTTGAAAAAAAAGAAAGCTGGAAACATGAAAAATCCTAACGACCAACTTGATTCCATCATAAAGGCTACAAAAGACCTCCGAGCTTCCGAGGTTCAACAAAAGCCTGCCGTAACCAAAATTGATCACCTCAAAAAAAGTGTTCGGACTGCGGTGCTCACTCTGACTTGGAAACGTCTTTCAATATTCGTCGCAATCGGATGCATCTTGATTTATCTCTTGATCACATGGATTTTTCCTAAAGATCATTCGCAACCGAATCTAGAAGGTCCCATCATCGAAGGCCCAGAAATTCCCATCCCAACCGAAAAATGAAGCCGAAAATCCGTGATTATCTGACCATTGGCTCGGCACTAGCCGCAATTCTTCTTTGTGGATATGGGATTGGGTACCGTGTTGGTGAACAAAAGGGCCTCGATCATCAGAAAAAGAACAATCACCCCGTCGAGGTAGCCGGAATAAGGAAGTTGGCGTGGACCGAAGAAACTCTGAGTAGATTCGAGACAGCGCTCTCTCTTACCGAAACTCAAAGCAAACAAATCAGGACTGAGATCGAAATGACTTATGACCGAATCTTAGCACGACAACGAATGGTCTTACTGATTCAGTCTGAGGAAATAGTCAAGTTACTCCATCAAATTGAACCATTATTGACTCCCGAACAAATCGAAAAATCGCGCAAGAAATCTTCCACCCTAAGGAAAAGCCTTGATTTACGGCTAAAGTAGCTCATCATCCCACTAGTAAGTTTGCCCTAAATGTCTCGCTCTCAATTCATTCTTGGCGTTGCTCTCCTGTGTGTTTCAGGGGCTTTAGCCTTTGTGGTGACCTACTCAGGAGGGATGGAGAGCGGGCGAACTACAGGTCTTCAGAACGGAAACCAGGCTGACAATAATTCACGGCTTCAACGTAGAAATGCGCTGAGACAGCCTCTTGCAAGCCTCAGGTCCCGAAAAACTCCCGAATTTGACTCTACTAATTACGAAATTACCGTATCAGATCTTCGTCTCACTCCTTTAGCATCGACGATCGAAAAGGTCTCTCTTGGTAAGCTCGAGAGGATGACAGATCGTTATCGCTTATCACCTAATCAACGGCGCTCCATTTTCCCTCTGCTTGTAAGTCACCATCCTGATTTTGTTGATGGTCTAGTGATCAATGGTGTCACTGGCCGACATCCAACATCAGCGTCACTGGCAACAGATGTGTTTCCTGTGCTTGATGTTGTTCAGCAAGAAGCATTTCAAAACGATATTCTGGCAGACGACCGCTGGTGGGGCGAGATATTGGCTCAATTGAGGGAAGATTTGGACGGAGCTTTGGAATCTGGCGAAGAAGAGATTATTGTCGACCTTCCTCCAGAAAATATACTTCCAACCTCTGATAGACCATCACGTAGCAATGGTGAGGCGATCGAAAATAACCCGATCGACTTTGGAGAGCTGTTTGGGCAGTAACTAGAAGTAAAAACCGGAAGCGCCGCCCCCCCTAAGGCTTGTCGCCATACGATTCCACCACCATTTTACTAAGGTAATCGTCAGGTGCGTCAACCGCATCGACATCAAGTGGAAATTTCGCGACGCCTGTATTTTTGTGGATGAGCTTTAGGCCAAACTGATAATCGCGAAAGAGATCCCGCATAACCTGCAAAGGTGTACGAGCTTGTTTGGCCGCCAATTCGACGATCGAATCAATGGCCGAATCAGTGAAGGCAATTTCAACGCCGAAATCAGCCCTAAAACCGTCACAAAAAATCTGAACATCATCCCTTGCTTCTGCGATACGGAGCCCCTTACCCATTTCCCGGTATTCGAGAATTCTCTTATCCCGCTCATTGATAAGGGTCTCATCAACGCAAAGCTCCTTAACTTGAGTGCCTGGCAGCTCAAATTTAAACTCCCGTAAAATGCCTTCCATCACTGTCATCAAACCTCGAGCTCCAGTCCTCTCTTTCTCAGCCATCTCCGCAATAACCTTAATTCCGGAATCTTTGAAACTGATCTCAATCCCATAAGCACCAAATTCGCGCTCATATTGGCGCAATAGGCTGCCTTCTGAAAATTTAAGAATAGACTCCAGATCTGAGCTAGATAGATGCTCACAAACGACTCTGACGGGAAGTCGGCCGATAAACTCAGCTTCAAATCCAAAATCAATAAAATCTTGAGTCGAAACTTCCCTAAACGTCTCAACATCCATGGAGTGCCTCAATTGATCAGCCGAAAAGCCAATCTGAGTAGGAGAACTCCTCTTTCGTATAATTTCTTCGAGACCTGAAAAGGCTCCACTGACGATAAACAAAATATGTTTCGTATTGATGGTATCCTTTTCCTTCCCACCACGTTGCAGATCCATCATTGCCATCATTTGCCCCCTCATATCCTGAGGATTCCTTGCAGGCACCTCTGTCTCTTCCATCAATTTCAGGAGAGTTGTTTGCACCCCTCTCCCGCTAACATCCCTACCCATACCACCTTGAGTGGTCCGAGAAGCTAATTTGTCGATCTCGTCGATGTAGATAATCCCAAATTCTGCCAGCTCAATATTGCCGCCCGCCTTGGCAACCAATTCCCTGACCAAATCATCCACGTCTCCACCAACGTAGCCAGTTTCTGAAAATTTGGTCGCATCGGCTTTCACAAAAGGAACGCCGATCAATTCAGCGATGTGTTTTACCAAATAGGTCTTCCCAACTCCAGTTGGGCCCACAACCATCACATTTTGCTTCTGTAAATCGAGATTCTTGCCTTCAGCCTCCTGCATCTGCAACCTCGCGTGATTGTAATGATCGCAAACAGCAATAGCCAAAGCCTTCTTAGCCTCCTCTTGCCGGATGACAAATCGATCCAAATGTCTTTTAATGTCTCGTGGAAGCAAATCGAAATCAAGAATAGGATTTAGAGTATCCTTGGCGCTTTCAGAGCCAGAATCCTTTTCTTCGCTGGCACTAGCCATCGAACCTGGAAAAGAGAAACCGCCCTGAGGGAAGCCTCCAAACATTTCTTCTAACCTTGACCGAAGGTCATCCGCGCCGGATTCCTTGTCCTTTTTTTTATCATCGTTACTCATCCCTATACCACAAAAGAAAATAGTGGTGCCACCTGTCGGACTCGAACAGGAGACTTACCGATAACAAATCGCGAAATTTTGCTAGCTTTCATGAACAGTCCTCAAACAAAAATTCAAAAATCTTGATTCAACTTTCACCCTTGGCCCGCGGCTCGCCCGACTCCCTCGTAGAGCCCGGACTTGTCACAAATGGTCCACCCTCCAACGGAGCAACTCCCGAAAACGCCACATCTGGCATCTCACTTTCCTTGCCAGCTAAAGGAAAATCTTTTCTCAACGGAAAGAACGGAAAACCCTCCCACATCAAAATTCGTTCCATCTGAGGGTGATCAGAAAACGTAATCCCCATCATGTCATAAACCTCACGCTCATGCCAATTTGCCGTCTTCCAAATCTGAACAACCGAAGGAACCTCAACATCTTCCGCAACCTTTGACTTCACCCGCAAATGCTTCGAATCATCCAGAGTTGCCAGCTCATAAACCATCTCAAACCTCGGCTCTTCTCCCATGTGATCTAAGCTTGAGATATCCAACAACATCTCAAATCCTAGATCCCGACACTTCTCCATCGTTGAAAACAAATCCTTCAGCTCCACTTGGATCGTCGTCTCACCCCGAAACTCAACAACCTCCGGTGATCCCAAAGCCTGTAACTCTTCTGCCAAAATACTCATCAATCAAAAATCTACGCGTGAACCGGATCTTCCTTCTGAGCTGCTAAGGAACTCTCTTGGTCAATCTTCTCCTGTAATTTCATCAACCCCTCGATCAAAGCCTCAGGCCGAGGAGGACACCCAGAAATGTAGACATCCACCGGAATCAACCGATCAATCCCCTGCAAAACGGCATAGCTCCGATACATCCCGCCAGACGAAGCACAAGCGCCCATCGCAATACACCACTTAGGTTCAGGCATTTGATCCCAAATCCGCTTCACCGCCAAAGCCATCTTGTAGGTAACCGTCCCAGCGACGATCATCACATCAGCCTGCCTCGGAGAAAACCTCATCACCTCCGCACCAAATCTTGAAATATCAAAACGTGACGAAGCCGTCGCCATCAATTCTATCGCACAGCACGCCAATCCCATCGGCATCGGCCACAACGAATTCTTTCGCATCCAGTTAATCGCAGCATCCACCCGCGTAAAAATAATATTCCCCTCGATCTTAGAATCGTAGGCCGCATGCGCCACATTTTGGTTCTCTTCCGACATCTCGACGCCGCAAGAATACCGCCCATTTTGGCGGTCTCAACCCCTTTGTGAAAAATTTCACAAAGTCCAATTTCAGCCCGGTTCCCGAATCCTGTTCCCCTGCTCCCAAACAAATTCCCCTTGTCGATAAAATCCCCGTCATGTTTGGCCCCAAAAAAGCCACTTCGATCAAGCTCCTCACTTGCCGCCTTGAAGCTTCAATCGTGAAACTCCACTCAAACCTTCACCACCAATATCGAATCCATCGCATACCCCTCATGTAAAATATCAGAAACAACAACCAACGTCCTTCCCTCCTCAAGCTCAATTTCCTTTTTCAAGGACTCAACCGCCGCAGACACGGTCTCCCTTGGCACATTCGAAAACGGTAACACCCTCGCACTGACCCCACGCGACAAGGTCAGTCCCCGACAAACTGCCGAATCTGGGGTAAATGCATAAATTGACGTTCGAGGCCGCATCATCGCAGCCTGCCTCGCCGTCCTTCCAGAGCGAGTGAACACGACCAAGACCGAATTCGGCACCGAATCTGCCAGACCCACCGCAGCCTTAATCGTCTTTTCTTTCTCAGTCGCTAAAACAGCCCCACTAGCATACCCCAATCCTCCCGACCTCTCAATTCTTCGAGAGACCCGCCCCATCAGCTCAACACATCTCAATGGATAGCTCCCCACCGTCGTTTCCCCTGAAAGCATAATCGCATCCGCTTCCTCGTAGACCGCATTCGAAACATCAGTGACCTCGGCCCGCGTCGGAGTAGGGTTGTGAATCATCGACTCCAACATATGTGTCGCCACGATCACCCTTCGCCCTTTCTCCAAACACCGCTTCACAATTTTTCTCTGAATAATCGGCAACTCCTCAACATGCACCTCAATCCCCAGGTCTCCCCTCGCCACCATGATAGCATCCGACTCAGAAATAATATCATCCAAGTGTTTCATCGCCTCCTGATCTTCCAATTTCGACACAATTTGTGCCCGACTTCCCAATTTCTCCAAATTCTTTCTCAATAACCTCACATGCTCCCCGTCTCTCACAAACGAACCCGCCACATAATCCGCTCCACACTCCGCTGCGATCGCCATATCTTCATAATCCTTTTCCGTCATCGCGGGTAACCTCAACCGGACACCCGGCAAATTGATATGCCTTCTCGAACCCATCTTCCCCTCGGTTAACACCTCACAAATCACCCGCTCAGCCTCCACCTCAACAATTTTCATCAACAACTCCCCATTATCGACCGTTAATTCATTTCCTTCCCGAACATCTCCCATCAACCCATCATAATTAACCGTTGTAGACTTCTCCAGAGTCGCATCCGCTCCGCGTTTCCTAAATTCAACCCGATCCCCAATCGCTAAGGGAATCTTCTCATCCACATCACCCGTCCGGATCGACGGACCTTGAAGATCAAATAAAATCCCAACCGTCCTCCCAACCTCTTCTGAAGCTTCCCGTATTCTCTCCACAAGGTTCCGACACCAATCGTGTTTCGCATGACTCATATTCAGCCGAAACACGTCCGCACCACTTTTCAAAAGCCCCCGCAACATTTCATCCGACTCTGTAGCCGGCCCCAACGTGCAAATAATTCGTGTCTTTCTCATCATTGCCACGCCTCAAGACAATGCCCCAATCCTCATTTCAATCAAGCTTCGCCAATTCTTTACCTTTCCTCATTTTAAACTCCCCAATCCTTCTTCACCCTAAACACATGAAATCACTCCTCTTTCTGCTTCTAATCTCAGCCCCGCTCATCGGTGGAGACAAACAACCACCAATCACCAGACTCGCCTGCGGCTCCTGCCATAAACCAAAACCATCCAGTCCCATCTGGAAATCGATCACCGCTGATAAACCCCAAGGCTTTATCTTCATGGGCGACAATATCTACGCCGATACCGAAGACCCCGATGTGATGCGGCGGAGATACAAATCCCTAGTCACCCTCCCGGATTACGCCGCCTTTGCCGCAACAACTCCCATCTACCCCACCTGGGACGATCATGACTACGGAAAAAATGATGCCGGAGCGGAATACCCGATGAAAAAGCAAGCTCAGGAAATTTTCTTCAACACCTTCAACTTCCCCAACGATCATCCCGCTCGAAAAACTCCTGGGGTCTACCACTCCACTACCATGGGTCCAAAAGGAAAGCGCCTCCAAATCATCCTCCTAGACACACGTTACTTCCGTACCCCCAACATTTTGGTCAGAGAAAATGGGCGCAAAAAATATTACCCCCAGACCGACAAAAACGCCACCATGCTCGGTTCAGCCCAGTGGGACTGGCTAAAAAAACAACTTCACCAACCTGCCGATCTCCGTATCCTTGTTAGCTCCATTCAAGTCATCCCCACCAATCATCGCTTTGAAAAATGGGCCAACATGCCTAACGAACGAGCTCGCCTCTTCAATCTCCTTCGCGACACCAAAGCGGGTCCAACAATCCTTCTAAGCGGCGATCGCCACCTTGCCGAGATTTCTACCCTTGCTCCGGCTAAAAGCGGATTAAACTTTCCTCTTGTCGAACTCACCTCGTCAGGAATGACTCATGCTGGAGCAAGCTCCTATCCCTCCGACTTCCGAATCAAAGATACCTACTACTCCAAACGAAACTACGGCCTGATCGACATCGACTGGTCCCCCAAAAAACCCATCGTCACCCTCCCCATCAAATCTCACCAAGGAACTCCTAAAAAATTAGCCAAAGTCACATTCTAACCGGCACCCTCAGGAAAATAAGATTTCCCAGCTTC
>JAHDGN010000165.1 GCA_020627645.1 Akkermansiaceae bacterium | reverse complement strand
AAGGCACCGCCTTCAGTCTCGCCCCGACCACTGCAACCCCCAACGGGATCAAAGGCACCATTACCGGATACTCCGAGTCATACTTTGCCACCTCCGCACACGGTGGAGACGCCTCAACCGGAACCATCACCTCGCCCGAATTTGAAATCAAACTACCAACCCTAGGATTCCTGATCTCTGGTGGAAACCAACCCAACAAAACTTCAGCTCAACTCATCATCAATAACGAGGTAATCTTTGAAGCCACTGGCCAAAACGACCTCCAGATGCGCCCCATCATTTGGTCACTCAAAGATCACCAAGGAAAAAAAGCACAAATCCGAGTCATCGACAACTCAACCACCCAGTTTGGCATCGTCAACGTTGACCATTTTGTGTTCACCAGCGAACAAAAACCTTTCTTCCCAAAACCACTGGTTATCAAACCCGTCTCCGAAGACGGCCTCGTCTCTTCAGACACCCTCCCCGGACTCACTGTCCCTAAAGGGTCCGTCGTCAACCTCTTCGCCACCAACGAAGAACACGACCTCTACTCACCCACCGCCCTCACCATTGACGAAAAAGGAAATGTCTTCGTCACCGAAACTCATCGCTTCCGCTTTGGCGTCCAAGACAACCGCAACCACCTCTATTGGCTCATGGACGACATCTCAGCTCAGACAACCGCTGATCGAGTCGCCATGCACCAAAAATGGAAACACGAAGTCCCCATCGAAAAACTCACCGAAAAATCGGAAGTCATTCGAGTCCTCACCGATACAGATGGCGATGGAAAAGCCGACGAATCAAAAGTCTTTGCCGACAAATTCAACGACCTCCTTGACGGCACCGCCGCTGGAATCATGGCCTTCGAAGGCAAAATCCTTTTTGCCTGCATCCCAAATATCTGGAAGCTCACCGACTCCGATGGCGATCTCATCTCAGACAAACGCGAAGTCATTCAAGACGGCTTTGGCGTTCGCGTCTCATTCTCCGGACATGACCTCAACGGTTTCGCCCTCGGTCCAGACGGCCGATTCTACACCACGATCGGCGATCGCGGATTCTCAATCACCACCAAAGAAGGCAAAAAATACCACTACCCAGGACAAGGCGCCATTCTGAGATTCGAACGAGACGGTTCAAAAATGGAAGTCGTCCACACCGGGCTCCGAAACCCTAAAGAAATCGCCTTCGATAAATTTGGAACTCCCATCACCGTCGACAACAACTGCGATCAAGGCGACCGTGCCCGTATTGTTGACATCCTCGAAGGCGCCGACTCTGGATGGCGCATGGGCCACCAAGTCCTCACTTCCTTCCACACCACCTGCGGCATTCCTGACAAACCCATCATGCAATGGATGGAAGAGAAAATGTGGGAACCCACGAACGAACACCAACCCGGACACATCCTCCCCCCCATCGCCAATCTAACCTCTGGCCCCTCCGGCCTCGCCTACCATCCAGGCACCGGATACAACTACAAGTGCGAAGATAGCTTCCTCATCTGCGACTACCGAGGGTCAGCTCCCGGATCAGGCATTTGGTATTTCTCCATTAAACCCAACGGAGCCTCCTTCACCGTCGATCAATCTGGTAAATTTAACTGGGGAGTCGCCGCCACCGACGTTGAATGGGGATACGATGGTAAAATTTACGTCTCCGACTTCGTCAACGGATGGCAATCCCACAAAGCCGGACGAGTCTACCAACTCACCGCCCGCAACCCAGGCAAAGGCATCTCCGAAATCATCGCCAACAATGATTTTTCACAACTCCCCTCACGACAACTCGCCGATTTTCTCAGACACCAAGACATGCGCATCAGACTCCGCGCACAAGTCCACCTAGTCGAAAAACCCGATGCCCTCTCAATCTTCACTGCCGCTGCAAACCAACGACTCAACAGACTTGAACGACTCCATGGCGTTTGGGGACTCGGAATGCTCGCTCGAATCAAATCCCACCAATTCGCGACTGCTTTTCTCCTCAACCTCTCCACCGACAACGATCCCCTCATTCGAGCTCAGGTTGCTCAAGCCCTCGGAGAATCCACCCTAAAGACCACCGAAAATCTGACTCCAATGCTTACCGATGGCGACAAGCGCGTTCGTACGCTTGCCGCCATTTCAATCGGAAGAATCGGCGATCACACTGCTCTGCCATCCGTCATCGAAATGATCCATGACAATGGCTTTGACGACCCCACTCTTCGACATGCTGGCGTCATGGCCCTACTTGGAACTGCCACTGAAAAACAGCTCGGAAGCTTCTACAACCACCCCTCCGATTCCGTCCGCCACGCAGCCGTCCTTGCTCTGCGAAGACTCAGAAGCCCGATTCTCCTCAAGTTTCTGAATGACCAAAATATCAGAGTCGCTGATGATGCCATTCGCGCCATTCACGACACTTATATCGAGTCTGCCCGACCTGTCGTAGCGTCGCTTCTCGACAACCCCTCTCTTGGTATTCCCGAGCAACGCCCCCTCACCGCCATGATCCTCCAACGGATCATCCACTCAGCCTTCCGCATCCCCGACAAAGAAAACCTCACCAGACTCGTTAAAAGCATCGGAAACAAAAACTTTCCCTACGCTCAAAGACTCGAAGCAACCCGACTCCTCACCAATTGGGAAAACCCACACGTCGTCGACCAATCGACCGGCAAACACGTCCCCCTCTCACCTCGCAACCCCTCCATTCTCAAAAGCGTCCTCGAACAAGAAATGGACCTTCTCGTATCATGTGGACCCGACGTCTTTGTCGAAGCGATGAACCTCGCTCTCAAACACAACGTATCCCACGGAGCACTCAACACCCCTTCACTCCTCAACATCATCCGCGACCCCAAAGCCAAAGGAAAAACTCGTGCCTTCGCTCTCGACCTCCTGGTTCGCACCGACGACGACCAAGCCGATACCATCCTTGTCGAAGCCGCCGAACTCGATAACGACACCCTCGCTCTCGAAGCCTTGAAAATCGCCGCCAAACGCGATCCAGCCTCCAACGTCCCCACCCTAAAAACCGCCCTCAAATCTCCATCGACGATCCGCCGCCAAACCTCCTGGACCATCGCTGCCGACCTCCCCAGCGAATACGCCACTCCCCTCATCACTTCTGGCCTCAATCAACTCACCAGCTCAGAAAAGCCAGACCTAGCCTCCGCACTCGAACTCCTCAATGCAGCCAAAAAACAAAAGGAACCCGAGGTCCAGAAAGCCCTCAAAGCCTACCACGACTCACTCGACCCTAAAGACTCACTCTCCAAATGGCAGCACACCCTAGCTGGAGGCACCCCTCACCTCGGAAGACGCATCTTCCACTCCCACAGCGCAGCACAGTGCATGCGCTGTCATCGCTATCGCCCAACGAGCATCCAAAAAGACATGGCCGGACCAAACCTCATGGACGCAGCTCTCAAACATGACGCTCGAGGGCTCCTCGAATCACTCATGCTTCCCCACGCCCACTTAGCCTCCGGCTATGGAGTCGCCACCACCAAACTCAAAGATGGCTCGACAATGACCGGAACACTCCTTGCTGAAACCGATTCCCATCTCGATGTCAAAGAATCTCAAACCAAAATCTGGCGAATCAAAAAATCGGACCTCGCCGAACCAGCAACCCTCGTCTCGTCCATGCCCCCAATGGACCAGATCCTAAAACCCGAAGAAACACGCCATCTAGTCGCCTGGCTCTTGACTCTTAGGGAAGAAAACGCTGAAACATCCCCGACATACATCACAACCGAACTCACTCTCGAAAAGGATGAACCCACCCAAGAGAGCGCTGAACAACCGGCCACTGAGAACTCAAACATTCAACCAACTCCTCAAAAAAACAACGCCATGAACGAAACATCAAAAATTGACCCCGCCATCATGGAACTCGGGAAGCAACAATATACGCTGGCTGCTTGTGTTGGTTGCCACGGGAAAAATGGCGAAGGAGCCCCCAACCTCGGACCACCTCTCGCCAACAGCGAATGGGTTATCGGGCCACCCGAAAATCTCATTCGCATTCAAATGCGTGGCCTAGAAGGACCAATTACCGTTGCCGGAAAAGAATACAACTTCCCCGCCGGGATGATGCCCCAAGCTGTTATTCTAGGCAAGACGGACGAAGAAATCGCCGCCATTCTAACTTATGTTCGAAATTCCTGGGGCAACGAAGGCACTATCATCACCGCTGCAGAGGTCGCAAAATACCGCAGCGAAGTTGGGCAACCTAAACTCAAAGTAGCCGACCTAGTCGACCCCACAGAATACATCAACAACCTTAAAGGAGCTTCTGACGTTCAAGAAACAGGCCCCATCACCGTGCCCGAACTCCCATCGACCGGCATTGGAGGCTCTACCATCGGCATCTGGGCCTTCATTCTCATGACCACCCTCTGCGCCATTGCCGCCCTAAGGATGGCTGGCTCTAATAAGTAGAGCAGACCTCTCTCATTGAAGCCGAGGCGAATACCCTCGGCTTCCCCCCAGCTAAGAAAATTCTCCAATCCCGACTCACAGGTCAAAACGTGAGCGAAGCGAAAAGCCGTGGCGCATAAATCACCCCCTTTGACCCCAACCCATTGACCATCCATCCCTTCCCCTTCTGGTAGATCACCATCGGCTTGCTATTCTGAATAATGGGTCTCACCCCAGCCACGTGCTCAACCACCTCGAATCCCCTCCCCGTAAAACTCCTCAGGATCTCTTCCACTTTCTTTCGACCCTCCTCCGTCGGACCCCGATCGAAACCATCCCACGCATAAGTCGCCCCCACCCGATACAAATCATCCCCCAAAGGAATGACCCACCCAGAACGATTCAAAATCCTTTCTTCCCCCCACCCTTCAATCTTCACCGTTAAAATCTCCCCCTTTGCACAACGATGAGCCACTCCCTCGAAATCACCTCGTAACAAACCAGCCGCACCTGCACACCAAATCGCCTCCCCGTCCAACTCATTAACAAACTCCCCACCCATCTCCAAAAACTTCTCCTTCGCTCGCTTTAAAAAAGCCGGACAATTCAACCACCCTCCCCCCTTCCACAACACCCCCTCCTCATTCACTTCCGCCACCCAATCCTTCACCACTTCAAACTTACGTTCGAACTTTGCTCGATCCTTTTCAGCAATCCACAACCTCAAAATCGGCACCTCCCGAAACAACCCCTCCCCAACCCAATCATAAAATGGCAACGCCACCTCAAGCGCTTCTCTGACTTGCCAACTAGGCTCAAAATTTCGCCCCGCAACCGGGTTCACCAAACCCGCAGCCACCACCGAACTCCCCAGCTTTCCATCATCCAAAACTCGAACCCGCTTCCCCTCCTGCAGTAACTGCAATGCCACACACGCACCAGCCAACCCAAAGCCCACCACTCGAACCTCCTCCTCTCGCCGACTGTCCAAACCCAAACTCATTTCTCAACCCCAACCAAATAACATCCCGACACCGCCTCCACCATCGCCGCTCCACTCGTCACCTCATCATGAAAAATATGATGCACCCCCTCCTTCAGCAACAACTCCACCCCCACCGCAAATTTAGCCCTCGCGTAAGTCACAATCTCTGGATTCAAACTCCTCGCTGCCCTCACTCCCTCAATCGCCAATTTCGGCACCGGAAAAGTGAAAGCAACCGCCCTCGCTTCCGCTACCCGAGCCAACCTCATCGTCTCAACACTCGTCGCATCCGAAAAAATCACATTCCTACCAGCCCCATGCAGCTCCTTCACCGTCTCAGCATTCATCTCCACAATCACCGTCGGCACCGACAATCGATCCATCGCTTCCTCCAAGGCCTGCCCCACCGGACCATAACCACAAATCACCACATGATCCTGAATCGCCTCCACCTGCGCTCCATCCTTCAAATCATCATGACATCGACGCTCTCCAAAAATCCCCCATCCTTCCAGCCGAGAAGCCATCGGCTTCGCCAATCTCATCAACGTCGGCACCAACGCCATCGTCACCGCTGTGCAAGCTAACAACAACTGCTCCACCTCCGGAGACACCCCACCTAAATCAGCAGCCCTCCCCAACAATACCAACGAGAACTCACCACTACTCGACAACGCAGCTCCTGCTAAGAAGGCTTGCCTCATCCTCAAACCCAACCACCTCGCAATCACCACCAACACCAACCCCTTCACCACCAGAATTCCCACCACCCCCAATCCAATCATCCACCACGAGGCTGCCACCACTTCCAAATCAATCAACAACCCCACCGACACAAAAAACACCGTCAAAAACAGATCCTTAAACGGCAACACATCCGCCAACACCTTATGCGAATAAATCGACTCACTCACCACCAACCCACCCGCAAATGCCCCCAACGCCAAACTCAGCCCAAACCAATTTGCACCCCACGCAATCACCGCACACAACCCCACCACCGTCACCGTAAACAACTCACGACTCCGCGACGTCGCAACGGCATGCAGCAAATGCGGCACCACATACAAACTCAACACCCAACAAATCCCCAAAAACAAGACCCCCTTGCCCAACGACCACATCACCACTCCCACTCCACCCGCTCCTTCACCCACCAACGAAGGCAACACCACCATAAAAAAAATCACCGCCAAATCCTGAAAAATAGCCACCCCCAAAGCCATCCTCGCCCCCGGAGAATCCGGCTGCCCCATATCCTGGAACGACTTAATACTCACCGCCGTCGACGACAACGCCATCGCAAACCCCACCACCAACAACCCCGCTCCACCCAAACCAAAAAACCATCCCACCGCCATCGCCAACAACGTCGTCGCCAGCATCTGCAATCCTCCACCACCCAACACAATGCGCCTCAAATGGATGAGCTCCCGCATCGAAAACTCAATCCCCAAAGTGAACATCAACAACACCACCCCCAACTCAGCCAACATCGCAATCGCCTCCCCCGAAGAATCCCCCAATAACCCCACCACCCCAGTATTCGCCAACACCACTCCACACAAAAAATACCCAACCAACAACGACTGCCTTGCCTTCACCAAAAGCAAAGACACCACAACAACACACCCCAAAACCATCCCCAACAATGCCACCACCGGAGCAACCTCATTTGACGCAGCCAAAATCATCGAGCCCCAACTACACACCTCCCACACCC
>JAHDGN010000585.1 GCA_020627645.1 Akkermansiaceae bacterium | reverse complement strand
AAGGGTGAATCTGGGCCGAAGGTGATGGTGGCTGGGCATATGGATGAAGTGGGATTCCGGGTTCAGGCTATTTTGCCCAATGGTTTTTTGAAGATGGTTCCGGTTGGGGGGTGGTGGGGCCATACTTTGTTGTCGCAGCGGGTGGAGTTGAAGACGAGGCAGGGGGAGAAAATTATGGGGGTGATTGTATCGAAGCCACCGCATTTTTTGTCGGAGGGTGAACAGAATCGGGTTTTGGGGGTGAGTGCGATGTTTGTCGACGTGGGGGCTCGGTCAGCGGAGGAAGCCGGAGATTGGGGTGTTCATTTGGGGGATCCGATTGCGCCGTGGAGTCCGTGGACTCCGATGAGGCAGCCGGATTGGTATATGACAAAGGCTTTTGATAACCGGGTGGGGGTTGCTGGAGCGATTCAAGTGGGGCAGACCGTCGAGCCGGTTAAGAATCAGTTGATTGCGGCGGCGACGGTGCAAGAGGAACTGGGGTTGAGGGGGGCAAAAACTTTGGCTCATGTGGTGAAGCCTGATGTGGCGATTGTTTTGGAGGGGCCGCCTGCGGATGATACTCCAGGGTTACCGTTGAGTGAAAGTCAGGGGAGGATCGGTGGAGGGGTGCAGATTCGTCTTCATGACCCCAGTGCGATTATGAATCCTAGGTTGGCTCAATTTGCGATTGATACGGCTCAGGCGGAAGGGATTCCGCACCAGGTGACGGTTCGGGCGAGTGGCGGGACTGATGCGGGAGCGTTTACGCAGGTGGGGCAAGGGATTCCTTCGGTGGTGCTGGGGACTCCTGCCCGATACATTCATTCCCACAATGCGATCATTTGTGGGGCAGATTACGAAGCGATGGTTGCGTTGGCATCGGCGATGGTGAGGCACTTGGATGACGAGGTGGTGAAGGGCTTTACGAAGTTCGTATAATCCTCAGAGCGATTTATAATGGTGAGTTGCCTTCGTTTCTGATTTCTTTCCTAACGTGAAGGAACTTTGGGAACAGGCAACTTTGAGTTACAACTTACCGCTGACCATTTTGGTGGGGCTGGTGTTGGTCTTTTGGTTCGTGAGCTTGTTGGGGATTGGGGGGGACGCTGATCTCGATGTGGAGGTTGATGGGGATGCTGATGTTGATGGGGATGCGGGAGGGGGAGTATTTGGGGGGGTTC
>JAHDGN010000164.1 GCA_020627645.1 Akkermansiaceae bacterium | reverse complement strand
CCCCCGCGGGGGCGGGCTTGGGGAATGATGAGAGGTTGGGATGGGATTGTTGAACGGTCTTCCAGTCGTTGGCCCAGCCTCGGAAGGCGGTGAAGAGCCAGATGAGGTTGATTCCTGGGATCAATAATAGGATGGCTGCTTTGAGAGGGGTGGTGCGGGCATCTTGGGGGAGGAGGATGGACCAGGCGCGGGCAACGTGGCGGGTGGCGAGGATGTATCCAAGAAGGGAGATGAGGACGGCGGTGATGAGGGAGGCGAAGAAGATGAGGTGTTGAGTGGCTGAGAAGCTGTGGATGATTGTCTGAGGAGTGCTTTTTGGGGCTGGAGGAGGGGTGTAGTTTTGAGCGTCGGCGCGCGTTTCTAGGGTTGGAGGGGGGGATTGTTCCTGAGGTGTGGGGAGTTCGGAAACTTTGAATAAGAAGAGTCCAATGGCGGTGAAAATCAGAAGGGTGGAGGTGATGAAGAGTGCATTGATGAATGAGAGTGAGCACTTTTTGATGTGTGGGAGCGGGTATTCGCTCTCGGTGGAAGTCACGTTGTCCATTGAGATTGAGGTTGGGTGAAGGTTGAAAGGGTTGCGAGGATTAAACCACTTCTAGTTTCAAAACGGGGGAATGATTTTGTATGAGGGTTTGATGTGAGCGCTTCGCGGAGATTAGGGAAAGCGGGCGCTTTTTAGAATGTGCGGCGTTAGTCGTCGGTCGAGGTGCCCGCACCACTCCCTCCTCCTGCCTTGCTCATTCTAAAAATCGCTCCGTCATTCCGCCGTTTTGAAACTGAAAATGGTTTTATTCGGTTGTCGTTTTTGGTTTTTGGGGAGGGAGGATTCGATGTGTTTTTTTGATTTTGGAGGCTAATTCTCGAGCTTCTTTTGCTCTCGGAGAGTGAGTTTTTGAGATTCGTTTTGCGAGGAGGTGGGCTGCGCGGTGGCGTTTTTGGCTTTGTAGGAGGGGGAGGGCTCCTTCAAAGGAGGCTTTGTGGAACCATTTCCAGGCATTTGGTGTGGGGTTCTCTGGCGCGAGGTGGGTGTCGATGATTTGGAGGTATGATTGTAGGGCGGGTGTGGGTTGATCTAGCTTTTCGAAGATTTGTCCGCGGAGGAAGTGGGTATGGTTCAGGTGATGGGGTGGGAGGTTGGGGATTTTGAGGGTTTTTTCGGTGGTCTGGAGTGCTTGATCAAATTGTTGGAGTTGGCTTTGTGCGTTGGTGGCGAGGGTTAGAAGTCGGGCCCGGTCTGAAGATTTGAGGTCGGACTTTAGGAGGAGTGTGGGGATGTCGAGTAAGGCTTGCTCTTGTTGCTGGTTGTCGATGAGAAGAGAGGTGAGGGCGATAGACGCTTCAATTCCGAGGGGTCCATTTTTTTTGCTCAGTTCTCGAAAGCGGGCGGCAGCGTCATTGGTGGCATTTTGGGTTCCTGTGGCTAGGGCAGACACTGCTGAAAGGTAGCGGGCGGCATCGGTGAGGGGGGAATTGGGATAAGCTTGGATGAATTGTTCGAAGGTGGCGTAAGCGGTTCCAACTTCGCCTTTTCGGCGGAGCGTTTGTCCGGTTTGGAAGAGGATCCGGGGGGTGAGTTGGTGGTTGGGAAGGTTTTTGACGAACTGGTTCGCGGGGGAGATTCCTTGGTTGAGGGTGAGAAGGGCTAGGATTCGTCGTGCTTCGAGTTTGGGCTGTGTCTTTGGATCGAAGGTGAGGCTTTGGAGCACAGAAGTTGCGATCGTTTTGTCGGTGGGAGCTGAATTGAGGTAGTTTTCGGCGAGGGCTAGTTGGGCTTCAGGTGCTCTGGGGTTTGAGGGGAAGTCGGTGAGGAAGCGGTTTAGTAGATCGCGGGCGGAAGGGTTATTTTGTGATGACAGGTAGAGGCCGCGTTCAAGAATCAAGAAGGACTGAGCTTTTGGGCTTTCGAGATTGCTGGTGATGGTATCGAGGCGGGAAGGATTGGTGGAGGAGAGTAGGGAGATACCCGCGTTGATGGAGCTGGCGAAGCGGAGTTGTTCGGCACGGGCTTGGCGAGCCAGCTTTTGAGCTTCTAGGAAGGCATTGCTAGCTTCGTCGGGTTTTTTGAGGGCGTATAGGGTCTTGCCGGCGAGGGCTTTGGCGTAGGATTTTGTCGTGGGCGAGGCGGTGGTTTCTAGAAGGGCATTGAATTGATGAAGAGCTCTTTTGAGGCGTTTTTTTTCGAGGTTATAGAGGCCTAGTTCGAGCAATGCTCGGGGAAGTCTTGGAGAGTCTGGAGAATCGAGGATGAGGAGGTTGGCGATCTGAAGTCGACCAGTGGTTTGGCTTTCGGGATTTTTGGATTTCAGATTTAAGGTTGCGAGAAGTTCCAGGGCATTGAGCTGGAGGGGCGTGGCAGGGAGGTTGCTATTACTTGAAGCGGTTGAGGCGTCGGATCCCGGAAGATGGTTTTGGTTTGAGGAAGTTGAGGTGATGAGTTTGGTCCAGCTTGAAAGTTGTTCTTTCATGAGGGGGGCTGTCGAGTCGTTGATCCAAATTCTAAGGCGGCGGAAAATGGGTTCGATTTGGGGTTGGGCGAGATCGTTGTTTAGAAGACTGAGGAGGTGTTTTACGGCTGATTTTTTGTCGTTATTGAGGGTGTGGCTATCGGCGAGGGCAAGATTGGCTTCGTGAAAGATGGGGGCGGGAATGTTTTCTGACGATTTGGAATTGTTGAGTATTTGTTGGAAGGTCGGGATTGCAGAAGAGGGGTTGTTTTGAGCGAGGAAGAGAGTTCCTTGGAGATAATTTTTTAAGGCGATTTCGGTAGGATGATTTTGGGGGAGTTGTGGGAGGAGGGTTTTGGCTGATTCGAATGGGGGTGATTCGAGGTCAATGGCAATGGTTTGCAGCGTGGCGGCATTTTTGATGGAAGGTGTCGTTGAAGAGAGGAGGGGGGACAGTTTTTCGAGGGCTTTTTCTGGTTGTCCAGTGGCAGCCATGAGTGAGGAAATTTCGAGAGTTGCGGGTTCGATGAGTGAGGAGCGGTCAATCTTTTGGAGTTCGGCAATGGCGTCTCGATATCGACCGAGCGATTGGAGGGCATAATTTCGCCAGAGATGAGCTGGGCTGAACTGGCGAAGTGAGCGGGCATCCAGGGTTCGCAGTGCTTGGTTGGGTTGCCCGGCCCGAACTTGAGCTTCGCCGAGGAGGGTGAGGAGTTCGGAGAGTGCGCGCTGATCGGGTTGGGAATTGGCAATGATTTTTTGGATGCGAGGAATGGCGAGATCGGGGAGGTGATTCGCGAGGTCGCGTTTTGCGGATCTAAAATCTGTTGATCGTTGGATCTGGGGCCAAGATTTGGCGCTCGATCCGTGAATGATTGAGATCGCGAAGAGAATACTCAGGAAGAGGCGCACGCGAGTAAGCTAGCATTCTGAGACAGATGCATCAATTGGTTATCAAGTGCCAAAGATTCGATCGCCGGCGTCACCAAGCCCAGGGGTGATGTAGCCCTGTTGGTTGAGGCCTTGGTCGATGGCCGCAGTGGTGATGGGAACATTTGGGTGGTGTTCTTTGAGGTATTCAAGGCCTTGGGGGCTGGCGACTAGGCAAACGAAGTGGAGGTGTTTGGCCCCTTTTTCTTTGAGGCCGGTAAGGGCCGCTACTGCTGAGCCACCCGTGGCTAGCATTGGGTCGAGGACAAGGACATCAGCTTCGGGGAGTTCTTTTGGGAATTTTTGAAAATAGATTTCGGGTTCTAGGGTTTCTTCGTTGCGAGCCATACCGTAGTGAGCGACGGAGGCTTCGGGGAGGAGTTGGTGAAAGGCGTCACTCATCCCAAGGCCGGCGCGTAGGATGGGGACGAGGATGATCGGCCGAGATAGTGACTGGCCAGTCATGGTGGCGATAGGCGTAGTGACTAGGATTGGTTCAGTGCCAAGCTTTTCAGTGGCGGGTAAAACAAGAAGTCGGGCGATGTCGGCAACGTGGCGTCGGAATTCGTGAGGGGGGCAATTGATGTCGCGAAGCTTGGAGAGTCGATCGGCGACGAGTGGATGATGGTTGAGATGAGACATTGGGAAGTCGTGGCAGGCTTAGTGCTCCATCAACCTTAAAATGATGGGTATTTCCTGGCTGGTTTTAGCGATTGTTTCGTTGTCGTTGCTTTTGTGAATCTAGTTGTTGATGAAGGCAGCGATAATCCGGACAATGACAATGATTGCGATGATGATTGCCCAAATCGGAAATCCTGAGCCCGACCGAGAGGGAACGTTTGGTTGGTAAGGGTTGGAGGGGCGATCCCACTCTTCGGGAGCGCGTAATTTTTTGGACTTACCCCCTCTGTTGGGGGCGGTGGAGAAGTAGAGCGGCACTACTTGTCTGATTTGGTCGAGACAGAAGTGGTATCGGTGGGCGTCTCCGGCAGGGATTTCTGATGCTTTGGTAGAGTATTTGAAGTAGAGTTCAGGGGTGGAATCTTCGTTCCGAGTACCTGCTTCAAAGTCTAGGTATTCATTGTTAATGATGGTTTTGGGGAGAGTGGTGCCTTTTGCGTCTGGGTGGTTGAGTCGAATGGTGTGTTCGAGTTCGATCGGGAAGGGTAAACCGATCGGGTGTTTGCGATCTTTTTTGTCAACGAAGACGACTTTACCAATTAAGGTGTGGGGAACTAGTTCACAGTTTTGGATGTTGTTTTGGTCTGGTTCGGAGAGGGCTTTTTCGGCAAAGAATTGTGCTGATAGCGTGATTTGATTGGCCTCGTGGTCGTCGGAGATTTCTAAGTCGGTACGGATTTCGGCATTTGAGCGGGTTTGGCGGACGATTTCGGTAAAGATTTCTTGGACGACGACTCGACCTCTGGAGTCAAGGACATGGCGGATGCGATCTGCTTCACTTCCTCGATAAATGTGGTGAACATCGATGGTAGCATCGCTTTCGGACCAAGAATAGTTCTCTGATGCGGTGACGGTATTTTGACCCTTTTCAGGAGGGGCGATGATTTTGAAGTCCTGGGTGGTTTCGGAGATGAGAAGGGCTTTTTCAAAAGGAAGGGTATTCCAAGTTGAGAGGTTTCCCCTTTGTGAGATGTTGGTCGGATCCAACCAATAATCTTGGCCTTCATGGGTGAAGTGAACAACGACATGGTCAAAGATTGGTGCTGGTAATTGGTCCGTAATACGACCGGCCATATCGAATGAGACGAGGGCGGGTGTTGCTTCAATGTCGCACTGTCTTAGAAGCCAGCAGAGAAGGCTGGTTTTTTCTTTGCAGTCGCCAAAGCGGCGCTCCCAGATGGTGTCGAGAGTTTCGGGGACGAGCCCGAGGCGTCCTGTTTCGACTCCTTGATAGCGAACATTGTCCCGGACAAAAGCAACGATCTCTTCGATGAGTTGTGTTTTATTTTCAGGGTGCTTCGCTTTAATTTTTTCGAGTTCAAGCGGGAGTTCTGAGCCTGGGGTTTCGGTTCGTTTCCATAGTTGATGAAATTCGGAAGCGACTTCTCCCCACGATTGGAAGGAGGAGATGGTGATGTGGTTGAACGGATTGAGTCCAAGAGGGAGTGCTTCTTCGATTTCGAGGATGGGGAAATCAGTGCACTCCCAGGTTTTGCGTTTGCCAAATGGGGTTTCTTCTTCGGTGAGGGTGGCTTGGCTTGATGTGTTACGAAGTTGAAAGCGGTCGTGGTTGGAAGACAGCCAGGAGAAGTATTGTTTGGTGACGGGGAAGGTGTGATCCAGGTTTTCGAGGAACCAATAGTGGTCTGGAAAGATGGCGTTGTCGGATTGAATCGATGATTCAATATCGATGATATCGCCAGTACGAATATCTTTGAGGAGAATGAGGGCGGTGAGGTTTCCATCGTAGATTCCGCTTTCGAGTTCTCGTTCGCGTTGAATGATCTCGATATTTTCGAGTTTGGCGTGGTTGGTTAGTTCGCCATCACGGAAAATTGAGATCCCATGGATGAGGAGGTTTTGGGTCGAGGGGTCGAAATCGAATTCGATTTTTCCTGCTTCTTGGACTGCCTGAGGGGTTTCGAGCCTTCTTACATAGCGGGTGTATCGTTGGAGTTTGTCGGCATGGATTTGGCGATCGAGAAGAAGGAGGGTCACTGGGTAGTTGTCGTTTTTCGGCGCGTTTTTGACCTTTCGTGATACGATCCAGTCTGGATGGTCTTCGACACGGAGACGGGTTCCTCTGATTGCTGAGGGATCTCTTTGGATGCTGGGGGAATTCATGTTTGTTTGTTGAATTTAGGATTCTTTGTCAGGAACAAGCTTACGGAGGTTGGTGAGGGAGATGCCGAGGAGGCGAGCTGCTTGGCGGAGGTCGTTATCGGTCTTTTGAAGGGCGTGGCGAGTGAGTTCTTGTTGGATGAAGGTGAGGGCGTCTTCTTCATTCCTTTTGGAGTGATCGATGATGAGGGCGAGGGCTTCGTCAAGTGATCCGGTGAGAGTGGAGGGGTTGCGTCCTAGGGGAATATCTTCTGGGAGGAGAATGTCATTGAGAGCGAGGGCGCAGGCGCGGGCCATGGTGTTTTCTAGTTCACGAACATTGCCGGGCCAGCGGTGTTTTTGAAGGTGTTCGATCGCTTCTCCGGTGAGGCGCATGCGTGGGGCGCCTTGTTTTTTGGCGAGTCGGTCGAGGAAGTATTCGGCAAGAATGGGGATGTCTTCTTGTCGTTTACGAAGTGGAGGGAGGTCAATTTCGACGACGTTGAGGCGGTAGTAGAGGTCTTCGCGGAAGCGGCCTTCGCGAACTTCGCGTGCCAGGTCTTTGTTGGTGGCGGTGACGATGCGGACGTCGGTTTGGAGGGTTTCGTTGGAGCCAACTCGCGAGAAGGTTCCGTCTTGGAGGACGCGGAGGAGCTTGACTTGAACGTTGCTGGGGAGGTCGCCAATTTCGTCCAGAAAGAGGGTTGAGTCGTGGGCGTCTTCGAAGCGTCCTTTTCTTTGGGCGATGGCGCCGGTGAAGGAACCTTTTTCGTGGCCGAAGAGTTCGGACTCGAGCAGGTTGTCGGGGATGGCGCCGCAGTTGATGACGAGCATTTCGCTTTTGCGCCGAGGACTATAGTTGTGAATGGAGCGAGCGATGAGTTCTTTGCCGGTGCCGCTTTCTCCGCCGATCATGACGGGGGCTTCGGAGCGGGCAACGCGTCCGACGACTTTCATGACCTCTTGGAGTGGGCGGGAGATGCCGATGATGGTGGTTTTTCCGGTGAGGCCGG
>JAHDGN010000163.1 GCA_020627645.1 Akkermansiaceae bacterium | reverse complement strand
TTGATGGCGAGGCAGGTGTTGTCATTGCGTGAGGAGGGGGGGGCGGGAGTGAAGTTTTTGTTAATGAATAGTCAGTCGAGTCGTGGTGAGACGTCCGACTATTTAAAGAGTGCGGTGCCGGAGATTGGGGATCCGGCCGATTTGGAGTTATTGCAAAATTGGGTCCCAAAGTTGGTTCGAGAGACCCTAGAGCCGGTTAGTTTTCAGCCCAATCCTGATTTGGAGTGGTGTCCTCCGGGGCATGCTGACGTGTATCAAACATTGTTTGGGAGTGGGAAGTTGGACGAGTTGTTGGAGGTTGGGGTGAAGTATGCCTTTATCTCGAATGGGGATAATTTAGGGGCAGTTTTGGATTCCAAGTTGTTGTCGTATTTTGCCCGAAGTGGGAGTTCGTTTTTGATGGAGGTGACTCGGCGGACATTGGCTGACCGGAAGGGTGGTCATTTGGCGACGAGAAAATCAGATGGTCGGTTGTTGTTGAGGGAGGTGGCGCAGTGTTCGGAGGAGGATTTAGAAGAGTTCCAAGATGTTGAGCGGCATCAATTTTTCAATACCAACAATATGTGGGTGAATTTGGAAGTTTTGAAGGAGGTGATGGAGGAGTCAGGTGGGGTGTTGGAATTGCCAGTGATTCGGAATGGGAAGACGGTGGATCCTCGAGATGGGGCAACGACTCCGGTTTATCATTTGGAGCAGGCGATGGGTTCGGCAATTGAGTGTTTTGAGGCGGCTGTTGCGGTGAGTGTGCCGCGTTCGAGATTCGCCCCAGTGAAAAGTACGGCAGATCTTTTTGCGTTGAGATCGGATGCTTATGTTGTTGGTGAGGACGGGTGTGTTCAATTGGCTGGGGGGAGCGGGGGCTCCGGTTGTGAAGTTTTCTGATGAATACAAGCTGGTGGATTCCTTGCTGGAGCTGGGTCAGCCTTCGCTGGTGGAAGCTGAGGAGTTGGTGGTTGAAGGTTTGGTGAGGTTTGCGGAGGGGGTGGTGATTGTGGGTAAGGTGCAGTTTGTCAATCGAGGGGATGTGGTTAAGGTTGTGGAAGCGGGGCGATACGAAGGGGTGTCAGTGGAGTTGTGATGGGGTATTTTGGGGTGGAGGATTCGGGTGTATGTGAGGTGCCTAGATCGTTTTTGGGGTGATTTTCATTTATTTTGATGGATTTATGAGTGGTTTCGAGGTAAGGATTTCCCTTTAACTTTTTGTGAATCAGATGGTTATCTGAGATTTTGAGCGAAGAGTTGAATTTTAAATTCAACGTATTCCTTCTTGTCAATTCTCTCAGTTTTGTTCATCTCGTTTGCGCACACTAGTTTTCCTCCCATGAGACAATTTGAATTAGAGATACCAGATGGCGATTTTAAGGCAGTGATTTTTGATCTAGACGGAACCTTAGTCGATTCGATGCCCTTACATTTCAGTGCTTGGTGCGCTGCTTTAGAAGACCACGGGATGCCGGGAATTTTCGCGGAAGATGTTTTTTATGCGATGGGTGGTCGGCCCACGAGGGATATCGTACGGACCATTAATGGTGAGCAGGGGACGCATTTGGATCCTGATGCGGTTGCTTTTTCGAAGAAGAAGCATTTTTTGCGTCGACTCGATGAAGTTGAGTTGATGGAAGAGGTCGCTCCTGTTGTGGAAGCTTATCGGGGTAAGGTGAGGATGGCTGTGGCGAGTGGGGGGTCACGTGAGGTGGTTGAAAAGACTTTGCAGAAAGTGGGGATCGCGGATTGGTTTGAAGAGGTTGTGGTGAGTTCAGATGTGGCAAAAGGGAAGCCGTCACCTGATATTTTTCTTGAGGTATCTAAGCGTTTGGGGGTCGCTCCGAAGGATTGTTTAGTTTTTGAAGATGGTCGTGCGGGAATTGAGGGAGCGAGGGCTGCAGGAATGGAGGTTGTGGTGGTTCCCACACACCTTCATCTCTTTTCGTGATTGGTTGTTGAGGGATGAGTCATCTTGAGCTTACCCGCGATCTTTTGATGGATGCGGGTGGGCATGTTGAGATGAAAAAGGCGAGGGCGATTCATCGTGAGGGGGGTGTTAAGTCGGCTGAGTATCGTGACGGGGTGTTGTCGGGTGAGTTGCGGGTGGGTGGAAAGATGAAACGGGTGAGTATGGAGATTATTTCTCGGACTCACATGGAGAACCATTGCAAGTGTTTGATGGTGCGGAAAGATGGTCGTGTTTGTGCTCATGTGATGGCGATCGGTTTGGAGGTGATTGATCCTCAGAATGTGGTGGTGGAAAAGGTGCCAGAAGTCGTAGAGGACAGTTGGCCAACGATTGCTGAGGCTGGGAGGAAGTTGGAGTTGCAAGTGATGTTGCCTCTGAAGGTTGAAGGATCTTGGGAGAATGGAAAGTTGATGGTGGGGTTTGGGGCGGTTTGTGATGGTGAGGAGGTTTTGTTGAGTGCCTTGAGTCCAGGCGAATATTGGTTGGAGGGCTATGATGAGGAGTTGTGGAGAGTTTTGAGGGAAATTTTTCCAGGAGGGCCTCCAGGAGTGGTTCATTTGGAGAGGGCTGAGTTTTTGGAGCTTCTTCAAGGTTTGGTGGGGCATCCTCGGGTCTGGTTTGGAAAGAAGGAACGAGCGATTGTTTCGGGGAGTCCGATAAGGAAAGCGGTTCGATTGGTGGGGGAGCGGGTGGCCGTCGAGGCGGGAAATCTCGGTTCATGGCAATTGGATGGAAGTGAATTTCACCCATTGGCACTGGGTCTTCCTGAGAGGCTTTCGGGAGTCTTTGGAAGTGGGGTGAGGATGAGTGCGGCTGAAGCTCGGGGAGTTTTGGGTGGTTTGGAGAGGTGGTTTGATGTTCCGGAGAAGATCTGGGAGGTGTTGCCTGAGGAGGGAGTTCCTGAGGTTGTCATTCATTTGGAAGGATCGCTCAGGCATTTAGAGGCTCGGTTGGAATTTTGGTATGAGGGAGTCAAAGGGAGTTGTGAAGGGGGGGAGCCCCAGGTGGTTGGTGGGGTCTTGACGAGTTTGTCAAAAGAGAAGGCGGTGGTGGAGTTTTTTAAGGCTTGGGGATTTGAGGGGCCGGTGAAGGGGGGGCGGATGGCTTTGCGAGAAAGGGAAGAGAGTCTGAAGTTTCACGCCTTTGCGGATTTGCCGAAACATTGGAAGGTGGTGAAAGGAGAGAGGTTTGAGTCTGCGGCAGGACAAGTCGTTGCGGTGAGACCTGAGTGGAATTTCAGGGAGGGGAGTGGTCAGGAGTGGTTTACAGTGGAAACTAGTTTCCGGGTGGGTCATGAGGAATTGGGGCGTGAGCAGGTGCAGAGGATGTTGAGGATGGGGAGCGCGGAACAGGCGTTTGGGAAGGGAAAGATCGCGGTTGTTGATTCGGATTATATTGAGGAGGTGAATGAGACGTTGGCAGACGCGGAGGCGATGCAACAAGAGGCAGGAGTTTTTGAGGTGAGTGCGGAGCAGGGCGACTTTCTTAGAAATAGTGCGAGAGACTTCGGGATGGCGGTTGAGGAGGGTGAGGTTTTAGAGATCGATTTGCCTGATTATTTGAGGCCTTATCAGGAGGTTGGGGTGAAGTGGATGTATCGTTTGAGTGAATTGGGAATGGGGGGGATCTTGTCGGATGATATGGGTTTGGGTAAGACTTTGCAGACCTTAACATTCCTTCAAAAGCGGGGAGGGCGTGCTTTAGTGGTGTGTCCATCGTCTCTCGTTTCTAATTGGGCAGCGGAGGCGAAGAAGTGGGTGCCTGAGTTGGAGGTGGTTGAGTTTGTGGGAGGGAAGCGGGGAGAAATTCCCTCTGTGGATTTGGTGATTACAAGTTATGCCATCTTACGGGTTGATGCGGAGAAGTTTCGTGATTGTGAATTTGATGTGGCGGTGATTGATGAGGCTCAGCAGATTAAGAACCCTAAAGCACGTATTACGCAAGTTGTGCATGGTTTGAAAGCTAGGCATCGATTTGCGTTGTCGGGGACTCCGGTGGAGAACTCATTATTAGATTTGTGGTCAATTATGAGGTTCGTCTTGCCTGGTTATTTGGGTCCGAGAGAGGCGTTTGTGGAAAGGTTTGAGAAACCTTTGAGGCAGGGTGGAGATCCGGTGCTGGCGAGGCGGTTGGCAAGGCGTTTGAAGCCAGTGGTGCTTCGGCGTTTGAAGTCGGAGGTGGCGAAGGATCTGCCGGAGAAGATTGAACAAGTCAGGTATTGTGAATTGTCGCCGAAGCAGAAGTCGGTCTATGGGCAATTGTTGGAAGAAAGTCGTGCGCAAGTCTTGGATGCGGAGGATGGGCGTCGGCGAATGGTTGCATTGACTGCTTTGTTGAGGTTGCGTCAGGCGTGTTGTGATTTGAGGTTGTTACCTGGTCTCAAAGTGGAGGATCGTGAGGCTGGAGTGAAGATCGATGAGCTGGAAAGGTTGTTGGAGGAAGCGGTAGCGGGTGGCCATCGGGTTCTGGTGTTTAGTCAGTTTGTGCAGCTATTGCAGGGGGTGGTCCCTATGTTGATGGGGCGTGGTTGGGACTATTGTTATTTGGACGGGGCAACCAAGAAGAGAGGCGAAGTTGTGGATAGGTTTCAAGAAGGGCAGATTCCTGTATTCTTGATTTCCCTTAAAGCGGGTGGGGTTGGTTTGAATTTGACGGCTGCTGATACGGTGGTGCACTTGGATCCTTGGTGGAATCCGGCGGTGGAAGCTCAGGCTACAGATCGTGCCTATCGAATTGGTCAGAAGCGAGTGGTGACTAGTTATAAATTGATTACGAAGGGAACTGTCGAAGAGAAAATTTTGGCGCTTCAGGAGGAGAAGAAAAAGATGATGGAAGCTGTCTTGGACGGAACGGGAGAGTTGGTTCCCAATTTGCAGGAGGATGAGCTGCTGGGATTGTTTGATTAAGGCACCATTTTTTCTTATCTAACAGAATTTTTTTGACGCTTTTGCATATACGGCGTAGAACAATGCAATGCTAAAGAAATGTTGTGCTGTCGCTATCGTCCTTTTTCCTCTGTGTGTCAGAGGGGTCACCTTTTCAGATGGTGGGTTTGAAGGGCAATCGCCAGGAACAAGCATTGGGGCTCCTTGGTCAACTCTTGACAATGCAGGGGCGGCGTTCTCATTTGCTCCAAACAACTACGAAGGGAATGTTGCGGGTTTAGTTTGGGGATCGAACAACAACCTTTCTGATAATGTTCAGGAAGTTACGGGCTTGGTTGCAGGTTCTACTTACCGGGTTTGTTTTGCAGCAGCTTCGCTGAATAACTTTGAACCGGATCCAATGGTGGGCGCCTCTAATAGCATCGCTAACGCTTGGGTTGGAGTGTATGATGATCCTAGTGATTTTGGGTTAGATCCGATTCCATTTCTTGGTGGTTTTGGGCCGTCTGCGTTTGACGGTGGGAGTTTTTCGGGGCTAACGCCACAACAGCTTACAGATTCGGGCGATCCTACGAATCCAGATTGGCAGACGTATGAATTCGAATTTGTTGCGACAGATTCGAGTGCTTTTCTTTTTTTTACGACTTATCCGAGCGATTCCGGGAATGTTTTTGCATATGCGGCTTATGATGCTTTAGACGTTAAGTTGGTTCCAGAACCTGGATCTGTTGGTCTTGTTCTGTTGTCTGGGATTCTGATTGGGTGTCGGAGAAGAAGAAGCTAGTGCTCCATTCGCCTTCAACTGAGTGATGTCTTCTGTCGTTTTCCAGAATGGCTGCGTTGTTGCCCTTATTGAGAATTCCAATTCACGCAAAGGGCTCTTGCCTTGCCCTCCCGAAAAACGTCTCACGAATCCATGCCTCAGTTGAAGACGAACGAAGCACTAGCGCGAATATTTAAAACTGCTTCATGAAATATCCGGGCTAGAGTTTCCTCAGTTTGAGCTTTCGCTCAGGGTTATAAGGGTGGTTGTTGGGAGTGTGATCCCCCCACGAAGAGGCCGAGGAGGGCCCATTTGAAGACGAAGATGTGGGGAGGGGGGGAGTATGGCTTGGTTTCACCATGCGAGTTGCCATCCAATAGTCATGAGCCAATCTGTTTCGAGTTGGGGACCATTCAGGGATTGGTAGATGGGGGCTCCGGCTTCGACTGCGAGGCGGTGTCCGGCGAGTGGGCCGGAGGGAATCACGATGTTGAGACCTAAGAGAGCATCGATGCGTTCTCCGCCACGGAGAGCGGTGTTTGCGGTGGGAATCATGTTAGGGTTTAGATCGGTGTCGGCTCCGTCGATGTTATCCCACTTTGACGCTTTGATACGGATCGAAGTGCTGAGCCAGTGGTTCCATTGTCTGGCTGCCCAGAGAGTTCCGTTCAGTCTGTCTCCGAGAGTGTATCCTTCGTCATTTTGGCCGAGGCGGATGGTGCCGCTGAGTTGGGCGCCCCATGACCAGTTGTCGGATTGAGTGAGATAGGTGATTCCAGGAAGAAGGTCAAAGGTCCCGGATCCAAGCTGCATGGGGTAAGGGAGTTTTGAGTTTGCCCCAGCGGGGGTATTTCCTCGTTCTGTGATTGAGCCAGTGGGAATACTCAGGCCGGCATTCAAGTGGATGGATTGGGAATCGTCTTCGTAGATTTTGAGAAGGCTAGATAGGCGGATGTCTCCGAGACCCTCGGTTTCGGTGGTGAACATCCCTCCCATCCGGGTCAGGTGGTCCATGGTGAAAGAGGTGAAAGGGACCATGGCCATGAGGGTGAGTTGATCGCTTGGGGCATACATGGCGCCGAGCATGTGCATTTCCATGGACATGGAGGTTGGAGTGACCATGAAACCCTGGTTGAGGACCTCTTGATGAGTCAATTGGTTTGTTCCGGAGCGATTGCCCTCCATTTCCATGAACATGTAGCGGTAGGAAAGCATCCATTCTCCAGCTTTGTGAGTATGGTCGCCCATGACTCCGATGGGGGCATGGCCGTCGGGTCTGGGGCTAAGGAGGTCTTGACCACTGCTTTTGACGAAGTTGAGAAGGGAAAATGACAGAAAGATGGAAATTTTTTTCATTCTAATTTATTGAATTTTTGAGGCTCTCTCAAAGCCGAGATAGGCCGTTCGACATTGATTTTCCAGTGCTTTTCGCGATTTTCGTTCAAATAGCGTGCAATAATAAAAGGGGTGATATCTTTCATGCCATAAAAAACATATGAATATCAGGATGATTCATGTATCTTTTTTGCTGTGAAAAGTTTTCTCCTCCTTGTCATTCGCGTCAGGTTAAGGAACGAAGGCCTGATTCTATGGGAGATTCACGGCG
>JAHDGN010000584.1 GCA_020627645.1 Akkermansiaceae bacterium | reverse complement strand
TGGATCAACAAATCAGCCAATGGGAACATGATCCCGACCAAGATGGTGTTGAAACAATTTGGGAATACGCATTTGTCACCAACCCACTTGACGCGACAAGCTTCAACACCCTATCAATCGAGGTCGATGAAAGCGACCCAGACCATCCCGTCTATCTGAGGATACCCAGACTCTCTCGACGCCAAACTCAAATCACAGGAGAGCTATCATTTGATCTCTTCAATTGGGAAGGTACTTCATCTCACATCCTCCTACTCGAAGACGAACCCACTCACCTTCTCTACCAAAATACGTTTTCCGTCGAAGAACAACCGAAACAATTTATGAGAGCAGTCATCGAAATCCCTAATCAGTAAACGGTCATTCTCTGAGTTCCAAAAAACCGTCCAAATCCACACATCCAAGTCCTCGCTCCGACTGCCCTGGCAAAAGCCTACCCGCCGTCCCATCTCTCCATCCAAACTGCTTCGTAGCGCCCGAATCCTGAATGTCCGGATCTGAACAAGCAAAAGTCACGACCTTCCCCCCCCTCACCAAACATCCATAAACACCCTGCCCTGTCACCCCATCAGAATCAAAACTCAAGACCCTCACTCCCATCTTATTCAAGCGCTCAACGAGACCTTCCTTTCCCTGAACCCCACGCAATGCAACAACCTCCATTTCATAACGCTCAACCATCTTAATCACCTCCCGCTCATCTCGGGCAAATCCCACCTTCGCCCCGATCGCCAAAGGCCACAAAATTCCCAAAATCCCACTCAGATGATCGTCCGGATCCCACTCTACCAACAACCGATCATCCCAAGACAACAAATGCACCTGACTCAGCTGCATCGCATTCCGCCTCATCTGAAATCCAACCTCGTCATCTTCCCAACTCCTCTCCATCATCTCAGACCACCCCAAAGGTAAATCACCGCAGACCTGGGGCTCCTTCCAACGCCGACTCATCAATCTCCCCGCTCTCTCATCAGCCGTTACCTCCGACAAGCGTCTCAATACCGGCCCTAACTCATCCTTCACTTCGATCACCTCTCCAAACCCCACCGTCACCCCATACCTCAACCGAACCGGTTTCTTCCAAAAATATCTCCCACCAGAAAACGAAAACACCGAGCCCCATAATCCATCCAAATAGGCAGGTAAAACCTTCACCCCCCCCAACTTCGCCATCA